>JANYIY010000090.1 GCA_025358615.1 Gammaproteobacteria bacterium
CAGTAATCGATCTCGGCCAGCGCCGCGGCGGCCTTGTTCTGACGGTGCAGGACCAGGGCGAGATTGTGGCGCGCGGCGATGAAGCTCGGTGCAAACTCCGCGCAGCTTCGCAACAGCACTTCAGCATCGCCATAGCGGCGCAGCCGTGCCGCCACTTCAGCCAGCATCCGCAGTGCCGCCACATCGGTGGGCTGCTCGCGCACCCGTGCTCGCAACAGCGATTCCGCCTCGGCAAGACGGTTGTCGTAGAGCGCGGCGCCGGCGCCGCGCATGCGCGGGTCGCGGGTCGAACACTTAATGTGCTGCGAATAGGCGAAATCCGCATTTCGGGTATCGCCCACCTCGGTGTAGAGATCGCCGAGCGCGAGCCATGCGGGACCGAGGTCAGGCTGCAACGCCACCGCGCGCCGCAGAGGAGCCATGGCTTCGCCGCTGTGCCCCAGTGCACGCTTGGCCAGGCCGAGCAGGAGCAGCGCCGTGGGCTGCGTCGGCAGCACCTTGAGAATTTCCTCCGCCTGATCGGCCGCCAGCTTCGGTTGTGTCTCGAGCAGACGCGCCGCGTGCGCGAGCGCAACGTCCAGTGAGCCGACGGGATCTGCTGCGGGGGTCATGACGGATTGCTACCGGTAGACTGGGTGCCCTCTTCAGTGTGCCACAATCGGCAGCAGGACCTGCGAGGCGTGATCCCGGTCTTGGTAGATGCGAATTTCCGCCTTCTTGATTTGTGCGGAAACATTCTCCGATTCTCCGCTTTGCAAGTTCCGCGAAAAGAATGGAAAGAACGCGCCCGACACCTGTATCCGAATGCGATGCCCCTTCTTGAAGACATTGCTGGTGACCGGTCCCTTCAGATCGATTTGGTAGATCTGTCCCGGCTGCAGCAGACGGCGGCCCTTCGCCATCTCCCGGTAGCTCGCCCGCTGTACGTCGATTCCGGGGCTCAGCTCATTCCAAACAGTGCCATCCGGCGCCACGTCGTACAAACGCACCCAGAGGTCGGCGTCCTTGCAGTCGCAGCTCACAAATAGGCGAGAATCCACGTGGCCCGTCACTTCCGTGTCGGCCGCCAGCGGCTGGGTATCGAACGTCAGCAGATCGCTGCGCTCGGCCAGATACCGATAATCATGTCCCCCGGAGATCTCCGCAAAGTTATCCTTCACGGGATGTGCGGGATCGGAAACGAAGGCGCTGAAGCTGCTCTGGCTCGGCCGCGCTTCGCTGAGCGATCCCGGTTTGCCCGGCGACGCGGCGCCAAGGTAGAAACTCGTGCGCGATGAGGGCGGCGGCCATGCCTGGCTTCCCCTCCAGAGATCCGCGCCCATCACGTAGTAGCGGACGGCGGGTCGTTTGTCGACGCCGTTATCGATGCCGCGCAGATAGTGATCCATCCAATCGAGGACGGTGTTGTCGTAGTCGATCTTTGCCGTGTCCGGGAACGAACGGTCTCCGGCCTTGGCGGTTTCAGTGGACTTGGCGCCATGAACCCAGGGTCCGATCAGCAGCGCCACGTTACTTGGACGGCTGCCTCTCGCTTCGACCAGACCTTGGAAATTGGTGGTCGCGCCCTCCGGACCGTAGTGATCGTCGTACCACCCCGACAGGTTCAGAATCGCCGCCTGGGTGCGGCCATACTTGCCGCGCAAGTCAGCCCAATTCCACCACGGGTCGTCCGGGAGATGCTTCAGCCACTCATAGTAATAAGGAGCAATGCCGCGCAGGGGCTCCAATCCGTTCAGAGGCAGCACGCTCTCCATGTCGAGTCCGCTCTTCTTCCAGGCCGCCTCGGCTTCCTCGCCGGTCTTCGGGCCCGGAGAATTTTGCTTTACTCGAATGTCGGGTGCGATATTGTCCCAAATCCATTCGATCCAGGACAAATCGAAGGTACCGCCGGCGTAGAAGAAGTTGCGATGCGACGAGAACGTCATGGCCGGAACCATGGCTGCGAGATGCGGTGGATTTTCCACTGCAGCAAGCCATTGCACCGCTCCCGGATAGGACAGGCCGAAGGTTCCCACCTTGCCGTTCGACCAGGGCTGTTTCGCCGCCCATTCGATGGTGTCGTACCCATCGCGGCCTTCGTTCTGATACGGAGCGAACACGCCATCCGAGCCATAGCGGCCGCGCACATCCTGAACCACAACGGCATACCCACGCTCCGCTGCATGCTGAAACGTCGTGTATTCGCCAAGCGCATTCTTCTCGCCGTAGGGGGTGCGGTACACGAGAACCGGGAAAGGCCCCTTGCCGCTCGGCAGGAGGACATCGGCGCGAAGCATCACCCCATCGCGCATCGGAATCTCGGCCGGCTGGCCGCCCACCGGCTGCGCCTCGCAGCGCCCGCACAGGCAGAGTGCCAGGAACGGCAGCATTGAAACGATGAGTGTTTTTCGAAAACCAAGAGACGCGCTGCCGTAATTCACGAGTACCCCTGTTCGGTTCTTACGCAGCGATAGTACAAATGTTCTCTCACCCCGCGCTCCACGGATCATATGTAACATTTGACGGCCTGACCAGGACTTTCGGCCGGCGGGCGTCGCGGGGGCGGCTTCAGCCGCGCAGGCTCCTAGCGATCGGTGTAGGCATGCAGCCGATGCAGTTGCGCATCGCTGCGGGCGATCTCGCCGAGAGTCGCCTTGCCGCCGGCTGTGACCATGAGGCTCACCAGCGCCTGAGCGGCGGCCATCGCCGGCAGAATGGAGGGAACCAGCGCAGGGCCGGCGTTGGGCGCCAACAGCACCACGTTGGCGCCATCCACTATGGGCGAAACGACGCTGTCGGTGACGGCCACGATCTTCACATGCCGTTCCGCGGCGTACTGCACTGCTTCGACCGTCAATCGGCCGTAAGGCTCGAAGCTGAACGCCACCAACGCATCCTTGGAAGTCGCACGCCGCAGCTCGTCCGCGATGGCTCCGCCGACGCCCGCCACCAGCACGCTCTTGTCGGAAAACAGGCGGCAGGCGTAATCGAAATAGTAGGCGGCGGGAAACAGGCTGCGAAGTCCCAGCACGTAAAATCGCCTGGC
>JANYIY010000100.1 GCA_025358615.1 Gammaproteobacteria bacterium
GACCGAGAGGGGCGCGGCAATCAGAGCGCCGCCGCCGAAGCCCATGATGGCCATACCGGTGGCCATGCCGGGGCGGTCCGGAAACCACTTGATCAAGGTAGACACCGGCGAGATGTAGCCGATGCCGAGGCCGCAGCCTCCGAGCACACCGTATCCCAAGTAAATGACCCACAGTTGGTGCAGATGAATACCGACCGCAGACAACAGAAATCCGCCGCTGAAGCACAGCGCAGCGGCGAACATGGATTTACGCGGGCCGGCTCGCTCCACCCAGCGCCCGAAGACGGCGGCGGAGGAGCCTAGGAACACAATGGCAATGGAGAAGATCCATCCCACCTGCTTCAGATCCCAATCGCCGGGCTCGGATGCGCTGATTCCAATCAGTTTGGTCAGCGGAAGATTGAAAGTCGAGAAGGCGTAAGCCTGGCCGATGGACAGATGCACGGCCAAGGCGGCAGGGGGCACCAAAAATCGATTGTATCCGGGCGGGGCGATCGTGTTCTGACGATCCAGGAACGAAGCTGTCATGGGCTGCCTCCCGGGGGTTATCGTTGTTAGCCGTCATTAATATGGCCGCCGCACTGGATCTTGTCACAAAGCCGTGTGCCGCGCCAAGATCACGGGTCCGGGTCCACCTGCGAATTCTGTCACAGTCCTTCGCCGCCGCCGAGCAGCCAATCCGCGCAGCGGTGGGGGCGGGCGCTGGCGAGGTGACAGAACCGTGACACTCGCGGGCGAATAGGCGGCGGGAAACACGTAGTTTCGCAGAATATGTGCAGTTCTCCGATTGCAAGCCGACGCTTCGCCGAAGCCTCAGGTTGGCGTCTATGCGCCATCCTCGGGCTCGCTTGGGCCCTGGGCGGCACACCGGCGCGCGCGAGCTGCATCGCCAACGCCGATCCGGTGATTCGCCAGCTGCAAATACTGGTCGATAAGGACGCGGCTCAAGCGCTACAGCAGGCGCAGATCCAAATGCAAGACTTGCAGCGCGCGGCACGACCCGATCCACGGCGCCTCGCCTCTCTGTACGCCGTGCAGGCGCAGGCGTACAGCATGCTGGAGCTCGATGAGGCTGCGAGGACCGCGGCCAGCGAGGGACTGAAGATCGCCACTGTCAGCGGCGATCCGGTGCGCTTGGAGTTGCTCACCAGCTTTGCCGAGAACACCTACGATGCGGCCGGTATGGAATCCGCAATGCAATCCATCGATGCGGCGCGCCACTCGCAGACGGAAGGTTCGCTGCCCGACACCTGTCTACTCGTTACCCGCGGCCTGCTGCAATACCGACAGGATCGGCCCGACCTCGCCATCGCCAACCTGACCCAGGCCTACCACGTGAGCGTGGCGGCTGAATTCAAGGCGCCGCGCATCCTCGCCGCGTCGGTGCTGTCAACCGTGATGCGCAGCACCGGCGACTACTCGCAGGCGCTTGCGCTCAACCAAGAGGTGATCGACTGGGACACACGGCAGGGTGCGACTTTGGGGTTATCCGTCGACCGCTTTTTGCGCGGCAAAATTCTGATTTTGATGGGACAGTACGCCTCCGCCCTCGAGGAGTTCATGGAGGCTCGCAAGCTCAGTGAGCAGTTGAACGATACTCAAGGCATCGCATTCGCAGATATGTTTTCTTGCAGCACACGCATCGAACTCGGCGTGCTCGACCGCGCGGCAGGGGAGTGCGGCAATGCGTTGCGTTTGTTTACCGCGTCGCACTCGGCGGATCAGGTGAAAGAGACGCAGTTGTTGTTGGCGCGCATTGACTTGGACGATGGCCACGCCGACAGGGCGCTCGCCATCTTGAACGAGGTTCTCGATAGGCGTGGAGCGGACCTCTTGCCGGCCCGCGTCGCCACGTTGTACCAGTGGCGCGCGCGAGCGAATGCGGCCTTGCATGACTTTCGCCCCGCCTACAACGATCTGGCCGAATACGCACGGCGCTACGCGGCGGCCAACGATGCCGAGCGCATCAAGGTCGCGGCGACACTGCGCGCGCGCTTCGAGACCGACCGGGAAATCGAGCGCAATTCATTGTTGCAACGCGAACTCGCCGCCTCGCGGGAGCAAGCGCAGCGCCAAGCGCGGG
The DNA here is from genome assembly GCA_025358615.1 of Gammaproteobacteria bacterium. Classification (GTDB taxonomy): domain Bacteria; phylum Pseudomonadota; class Gammaproteobacteria; order Steroidobacterales; family Steroidobacteraceae; genus Bog-1198. Next base: position 2,084 of record JANYIY010000100.1, read on the forward strand.
CGCTGCGTTGGAACGCGGTCGCGGCAGTGATGGCTGTACTCGTGATCGCGTTGCTCATTTATTTCCTGTTCATCAATCGGCGCTACCGGCAGCAACTGGTGAAATTGGCGAGCCTCGACGGCTTGACCGGCCTGCCCAACCGGCGCTGTACCGCGGAACTCGCAGCGGCGGCGCTTGCCGACGCGGTCGCGACCCAAACGCCGTTCACGATGGCCATCATCGACCTGGATCATTTCAAGCTCATCAACGATCGCTGC
>JANYIY010000104.1 GCA_025358615.1 Gammaproteobacteria bacterium
AGCCGGCGCCGGCGCCGGTTCATCCGCGGCCTCGGCCGGCCATGTCGCAGCTGACAGCAGAGCGCCGAGCAGGAGCAGCCGCGCAGCGCCATTCACTCGAGGCATGACAGCAAGCGTTCGATATCGGGTGACAGGGGTTGCAGTTGCGGCAGCACCTCATGCGCGGCGCGGATCACGTCGGTGGGAAAGTCTATTTCGATCCACGGCGCGCCGGTGACATCGGCAACCTCAAAAGTCTGGCGGCGTTCGCGCAGCAGGTCGCGTACCGCCTCCTCATGCGGCATATTTGCGCGGCCCGACTCGACATAGCCCGCGACCAGAGCCGCAAGCCGCCGCGTGCCGGTCGAGTCGAAGCGGAAGAATCCGACAGATTCGCCAATGGTGTCGTATTTCAGGTCCGCCGCCAGCTGCTTGCGCAATTCAATAGGCACCCCGTCCCGTATGCAGAGCTTGACCGGTTCGTCGCCCGACTCGAAGTCGCGGTCGATCAATACGCGGTTGAGCGGCCCTGAGCCTGCCACCAGCGCATTCGCGATGCGCTGGTCATACAGCACATCGGCATCCATGAGCAATACATCGCCGCCGCGCGTCATGGCATCGGCGGCGGTGTGGACCGTCAGCACGCTGCCCAACTCGAATTGCGGATTCAGCACGATCTCGGGCCGCGGCCGCCAGTGCAGACGATCAAGCTCGGCCTCGACGCGCTCGTGACGAAAGCCGAGCGCCAACACAACATCTTCGACGCCGGCGCTTTTCAGCATCCGCAAATGCCGTTCGAGCAAGCTCATGCCGCCGAACTGCAGTAGACATTTGGTCAGGAACAGCGCGGCCAGGTTCGACCAAGCATAGGTTCCGGGCAGGAACGCGGCCGCGGCGGCGAGTCCGACCCCTAACCGAATCGTGGTCAGGTGGTTTGGAGTGATCCCGGTGTCCTTGAGCGGAGTGACCAGGCGGCGTGCCAAACGCGCATCCCACGGTTGTTGGACCACGCGGCTGGCGCAGGAGATTTCCTCTGGCGTCGACATGACCGCTATTCGATGGGTTTGCCGCAGCGAGCCAGCACGCCCCGAAGATCGCGTATCGGCGGGAACACTTCGTTGTTCCAGTCCGTTCCCTGGGCGTCGTAGGCGCGCTGTTCGTATTCCACGATTTCCTTGTCTTCGCGGAATATATTCTCCGTGAACCAGGTGACGAAGGGCCACACGGCGTGAATGATCCCCGGCACTCGCGGTTTTTTCACCGATAGATAGCCATAAGTACGGTTGGTGCGTTGCTGCGCGTCCAGTGGCGTGTAGCCCAGCCACACATCGAGAACGGGATCGTCGGATTGCTGGATGTCGCGCCCCACCCAGACCTTCAGGCTCTGGCTCGGGTAGTCGGTACGAATCCGCATATGGTCGCAGAAGTCTTTCTTCGCCTCGCCGCGCTTGCGCATCAGGTCGACGATGACCTGTTCGCCCACGGAGGATTTGCCCTCGGTACGGCTGAAGCTGTATTCGACCTGCGCCCAATCATCGCCGTGTTGCCGGCCCAAACATCGCGCTCTGATCGAGCCCATCTGCTTGCGGTGCATGAACTGATGATTCATGTCGAACAGATTCTCGTGCATGAACGTGTAGTGACAGGCAACTTCGCGGTTGAGCTGGCGCGTTTTGTAGTCCTTGCGCTGTGAGGAACCGAGGGCCTTGGGCACGCGGCTTTCCGCCACGGCCGGATCGCCGGGAAATACGAAGATCAAGCCGTCGATCTCTCGCGCCGGGTAACTCTTCACCCCGGTGGGCAGTCGATCCGTGCCTAAGTAGGGTACGTTCACGCACTTGCCGGTGCGATTGTAGGACCAGCCGTGGTAGTGGCATTTGAGGTCATCGCCGCTGACCACGCCGAGATGCAGCGGAACCTGCCGATGCGCGCAGCGGTCTTCCAGGGCGAACACCTGCCCACTCTGCCCCCGGTAGAGAACGATGGGCAGTTCGGCGAAGCGGCGGCCGAGAGTCTTTCCCGCCTTCAGTTCCCCTGACCAAGCCATGGGGTACCAAAAATCGGGATGTGCACCCACGCGGCGCAGATCGAACGCGCCGGGCGTGCTGACTTTATGCAGGCTGATGAGCTGGGAACTATCTTCGGACATCGTCGGGTTCCAATCGATGGCGGAATGTTAACCGATATGGAGGCTAGGAGCGGAATCGAACCGCTGTACGCGGCTTTGCAGGCCGCTGCATGACCACTCTGCCACCTAGCCCTGGGTCAAAAAATGCGAACCGTAGGCCAAGCCGGGGTTCCCTTTATGGAATATGGAGCGGGAAACGAGACTCGAACTCGCGACCTCAACCTTGGCAAGGTTGCGCTCTACCAACTGAGCTATTCCCGCGGCGTGTAGTCGCCCTAAACAGACGCGCAATTGTAGGGCGGAACCCGCCGGAGTCAAGGAGAACCCGCCGCAAAATGCGGCTAAAGCATTGAACTAGCCGGAACTTCTGGCCCCAAGCGCCTCAAGCCGGGCGCGCGCGAACTCGCGAAAATAGCAATCACGCCGAGCATTTTCATTGTCGGCGACTCGATCTAGCTCAAAGCTCCGCGCTACCCCGCAGTTCGGGCCACGCCAATCGCAGGTACGCGACCATCGACCACAGCGTCAGCACCGCGGCGATCGCCGTCAGAACGAGCCCCAGTTTGTAAGTGGGAATGAAGAACAGATTTTCCCGGTAGAGCAGGAACGACAAGCCGACGATTTGCATGATGGTCTTGTACTTCGCCAGAGCCGACACCTTGATACGGCCGCGGGCACCAATCTCGGCCATCCATTCGCGCAGCGCCGATACCGCAACCTCGCGACCGATGATGACGATGGCCATGATTGCGACGAACCAGTGGGGATCTTTGCTGACGATGAGCACCAAGGCGGTGGCGACGATGAGTTTGTCCGCAACCGGATCCAAGAACGCACCGAGGCGCGAGGTCAGCCCCAACTTGCGCGCGTAATAGCCGTCCATGGTATCCGTGATGCCCGCCAGCGCGAACGCGGCGCAGGCAGCGGGGCCGGCCCAAGGGTCCGGCAAGCAAAAGAACAACGCCACTATCGCCGGTATCATGGTGATGCGCAGCCAGGTCAACGCATTGGGGAGATTCCAATGCGATTGTCGCTTAGTGCCCCGGGTGAAGGTGCTCATAAATTACCTCGGCGAGATCGCGCCCCAACCCGCGGATTTGCACGAAATCCTCGATGCCGGCACGCAAAATCCCCTGCAAGCCGCCGAATTGTTTCAGTAGCTCGCGTCTTTTGACGGGCCCTAGGCCCGGAATGGTTTCAAGTATCGACTGGCTGTGACGCTTGGCCCGTTTGCGCCGGTGTCCCGTGATCGCGAAACGATGTGCCTCGTCGCGAACGCGCTGAATCAGGTGCAAGCCCTTGGAGTCCGGGGCCAGTATAGTGGGCGTGTCTCGGCCCAACAAGAACAGTTGTTCCTGGCCCGGTCGCCGGTCCGCGCCTTTGGCAACACCGATTAATGTAATTCCCGTGACCCCCAACTCCTCGAGCACCTTGGCCGCCTCTGCCAGCTGCCCCTTGCCGCCGTCGATGAGCAGCACGTCCGGAGCCGTAATCTCGCCGTCGCGCACACGCTTGTAGCGCCGGGTGAGCGCCTGATACATCGCTGCATAGTCATCCCCCGGCTGGATGCCGCTGATGTTGAAGCGGCGGTACTCGCTTTTGATCGGCCCCTCCTCGCCGAACACCACGCAAGAGGCCACCGTATCCGTGCCGCCGGTATGGCTGATATCGAAGCACTCGATGCGGTTCGGCGTCTCCGCGAGATCGAAGGCCTCGCGCAAATCCTCGAGGCTGGACTCGATGCTGGCGCGCGCCAAGCCACGCATGCTGAGCGCTTGCGCGGCATTCTCGTGCATCATCTGCAGCCAGCGCGCACGAATGCCGCGCACCTGCGACGCGATGCGCACTTTGTGCCCGGAGCGCTGCGCCAGAGTTGCCTCGAGCAGGGACATTTCGTCGAACTCCTGCTCGACGATGATCTCTGCCGGCGACTCGCGCTCCAGATAGTATTGCGTTACGAATGCCGCCAGTACCTCCGATGGCTCGGCAAGGGCGGCTTTGGGGAAAAAAGTCGTACTGCCCAGACTGCGGCCGGCGCGGATGAACATCAGCGCGACGCAGTATTCGCCATTGGCCGCAGCTATCGCGATCACGTCGGCGTCATGATCGATCTCGGCGGTGACTGCCTGTTGCGCCTGAACGATCTTGAGCTTTGCCAGTTGATCGCGCAGCTGCGCCGCCTCCTCGAACTGCAGCCGCTCCGCGGCTGACTCCATGCGCCGGCCCAGATCCTGCGACACCTCGTCGTTGCGCCCCTCCAGCACCTTGATTGCAGCTCCCACGTCGCGGGCATAATTCTCCTTGGAAATGAGGCCCACGCAAGGCGCCGTACAGCGCTGAATCTGATACTGCAGGCAGGGACGCGAGCGGTTCGCGAAATAGGTGTCGTCGCAATTGCGCAGGCGAAACAGCTTCTGCAATTGTTGCAAGGTTTCGCGCACCGCACCGGCCGACGGATAGGGTCCGAAGAACCGCCCCGGTTGCTTGCGCGATCCGCGATAGAAGGCCAGCCGCGGAAATTCGTGCTGAGTCTCGAAATGCAGGTACGGAAAGCTCTTGTCGTCACGCAGCACCACATTGAAGCGCGGCCGGTGCTTCTTGATGACATTGAATTCCAGCAACAGCGCTTCAGTATCCGAGCTGGTGATGGTGACTTCCATCGCGGCGGTCTTGGCGACCAGCGCCTGAACCTTCGGATGCACATTGCTGGGTTGAAAGTACGACCCCACCCTGCTTTTGAGATTGCGCGCCTTGCCGGCGTAAAGAATCTCGCCGTGCTCATCCAGCATCCGGTAAACGCCGGGTCGCGCCGGCAGACTGTCGACGAAGGATTTGGCGTCGAATGGCGCCGCGAGGTTGGCGCTCATTCGAGGTGGGCGGCCAACGCCAGCGCACGCGCTCTCCTGACGACCGCTTCGAACATGGGCGTCGTGAGCCGCCGCGTCTGGGTGTTGTAGCGGCTGCAATGATAGGAATCGACCAAGACCCGGTCCTTGCTCAAGGCATGTTCGGCACCATGGGCGAAACGATACGCGCGGCTCGCCAAATCGCTGGCACGCAGCACCGCTGCATGTGCGATGGCACCGAGGGCAAGAATGACGCGGGCCTCGTGACTCGCCTCTAGTTCTGCACGAAGAAAATCGTTGCACACCTTGATTTCCAGAGGAAAAGGCTTGTTTGCAGGCGGGAGGCATTTCACCGAATTGGTAATTCGCGCGTCAATCAGTTCCAGCCCGTCATCCGCAGCCGTCGAAACCGGGCCGCTGGCCAAGCCAAACTTGTGCAGGGTGGCGTACAGCAGTATCCCGGCGTGGTCGCCGGTAAAGGGTCGGCCGGTGCGATTGGCGCCGTGCATACCGGGCGCCAGGCCGACGATCAGCAAGCGCGCGTTCGGGTCTCCGAAGGGCGGTACCGGCCGGCAATAATAATCGGGTTCCTCCAGGTGCACGGCGTCGAGAAACGCAGCAAGGCGCGGGCAGCGCCGGCAAGTGACATCGAAACAACTGTTCATCGGAATGCGTCGGGATAACACCATAAAAAACGGGCTACGCGGAATGTCCGCGTAGCCCGCCGTCGATCGCGCACGGCATTTGGACTAACCCGAGCGCAACCCAACCTTCGCCCAGTTTGGGGCTTGGATCCCGTCAGACTCATTGCGACTCAAAAAATTCCGCGCAATTCGCCGTTAAATGCTTGCTGCTGTCCGAGCTCTGCGGGCCTCGCGACGCTCAATATCGAGGGGGCGGGAAAGGTTTGCGAGTCAGAATAGCACCTGCACGCTTCGAGGCAAGCCGGGTTTGCAAAAAACGCCGCTGCCTAACGATGTTATTTCTCTTAAAGTCCCATAACTGATTGATTTAAATTGATTTTAAATCTAGCTAAGGAGATCTGCCGATCCGCCGGCAGGCGCCGGCGCGGCGCGCGATCAGCATGGCCAACTCCAGGGCCTGCTCGGCATTCAGGCGCGGATCCACCTGCGAGCGGTAGGCACGCACCAAGTCGGCTTCCGCCAGGCCACGCGCGCCGCCGATGCACTCAGTGACATCCTCACCGGTGAGCTCAATATGCACCCCGCCCAGCATCGAGCCCTCTTCCTCATGGATACGAAAAGCGGCCTCGACCTCACCCAGAATGTTGTCGAAACGGCGCGTCTTGACGCCACCCGACGTGGTCTCGGTATTGCCATGCATGGGGTCGCAGACCCACAGCACTTGTGAACCCGTGGCGCGCACGGCGCGGATCATGCCGGGCAACCGCTGTTCGATGTCCTTGACCCCGAAGCGATGTATGAAGGTCAATCGCCCCGGCTCGTTCTGCGGGTTCAATACTTGCACCAGTTCCTGCAGCCATTCGGTGCTCATTGCCGCGCCGACTTTCACGCCGATCGGATTGGAGATGCCGCGAAAATATTCGATGTGCGCGCCGTCGATGTTCGCGGTGCGCATGCCTATCCACGGCATATGCGTGGACAAGTTGTACCAATGCTTCTGGCGCTCGATGTAGCGAGTCTGTGCCTGCTCGGACAGCAGATGCAGCCCTTCGTGGCTGGTGTAGAAGTCGCCGCGAGTCGCGGCGTGCACCCGCTGCCCGCTCATGGACTCGAAAAACTCCAGCGACTCGGCGATGGAATCGACGATTTTTTGATACGCGTCGCGCAGCGCCGCGTGGCGCAGAAAACTCAAGTCCCAGTATTCCGGATGATGCAGATCGGCGAATCCGCCGTCGATCAATGCGCGCACGAAGTTTAAGGTGAGAGAGGCGCGCTCATAGCCGCGCAGCAGCAGTTCCGGATCCGGCGCGCGCTCTGCGGCGCTGAATCCCGGTCGATTGACATTGTCCCCGCGATAGCACGGCAGTGTGATTCCGTCGCGCGTCTCCGTGTCGGCCGACCGCGGCTTGGCATACTGGCCGGCAAAGCGACCCACCCGAATGATGGGTTTCTTCAAACCCTGCAATAGCACCAGGCTCATCTGCAGCAGGATCTTCAGGCGCCGGGCGATATTGTCGGATTCGCAATCCTCGAAACTCTCGGCGCAATCGCCGCCTTGCAGCAGGAACTGCTCGCCGCGCTGCGCTTGTGCGAGTTTGGCGCGCAGGGCCTCTATCTCCCAGGACACCACCAAGGGCGGCAACCGGCTCAAGGAGGCCACCACCCGTTCCAGCGCCTTGGGATCCGAGTAGGTGGGCTGCTGGGTTGCGGGGCGGCTGCGCCAACTGGCGGGGTGCCAGTTCGTCAAGGCGGGGCTTTTGGACATGCAGCGGATGCTAGCGTTGTCGGCGCTCTCAAGTCAAAATGCGGCCCCCAAACGAGCCGCAACGGCAAACTGGAAATTTACTATGCATACCGATCCCCTCAAGGCACTGGGCCTTGGCGACATCAACCCGGGAACTTGGTCAGGCAGCCACGGCTGGAGCAAGCACACCGACGGCCCGCTGATCGAATCCATCAATCCCGCCACCGGCCAACGCTTGGGCGCGGTGCGCAGCGCCACGGCTGCCGACTACGAACACGTCATGAGCGCGGCCGCCGCCGCCGCCGCCGCCTGGCGCCAAGTGCCGGCGCCGAAACGCGGTGAAGCCGTACGCTTGATGGGCGAGGAGCTGCGCAAGTACAAAGATGCGTTGGGCAGTTTGGTGTCCCTGGAGAACGGCAAGATCAAGGCCGAGGGCGACGGCGAAGTGCAGGAGATGATCGATATCGCGGATTTCGCCGTCGGGCAATCGCGCATGCTGTACGGCCTCACCATGCATTCTGAACGGCCCCAGCACCGCATGTACGAGCAATGGCATCCGCTCGGCGTAGTCGGTGTGATATCCGCCTTCAACTTCCCGGTCGCCGTCTGGTCGTGGAACGCCTTTCTCGCCGCCATCAGCGGCAATGCCACCGTTTGGAAGCCCTCGCCGAAAACCGCGCTGTGCTCGCTCGCCGTGCAGCACATCTGTAATCGGGTACTGGAACGGCATCAATTGCCGGCGATATTTCAGATTTTCATCGACGCCGGAACTGAACTCGCAATGCGCTTCGTCGACGACCGTCGCGTCGCTCTGGTGTCCTTCACCGGCTCGACTCATGTGGGCCGGCAAATCGGCGTACGCGTCGCCGAGCGGCTGGGCAAGAGCCTGCTCGAGCTCGGCGGCAATAACGCCATCATCGTCGACGACAGCGCCAACCTCGACCTCGCGGTGCCCGGCATCGTGTTTGGCGCGGTCGGCACCGCCGGCCAGCGCTGCACCACCACGCGGCGCGTTCTGGTGCATCGCTCGCGCGCGGCAGAACTCGAACGGCGGCTGGTCGCGGCCTATGGCCAGGTGCGCATCGGCGATCCACTGGCCTCCGACACGCTGATGGGACCCTTGATCGACCAGGGCGCCGTGTCGCGCTATTCGGCGGCCATCGCCGCGGCGCAAGCCGAAGGCGGAGAGCTGCTGTGTGGCGGCAAGGTGCTGCCCCGACCCGGCAATTTCGTGGAACCGGCCATCATCCGCGCCCACCCCGGCATGGCGGTGGTGCGCACCGAAACCTTTGCGCCGATTTTGTATGTGATCGCCTATGACACTCTGGATGACGCGGTGGCCATACAGAACTCCGTGCCCTATGGACTTTCGTCGGCCGTATTTACCGATCGATTGCAGGTGGCCGAGCGCTTCCTGTCGGCCGAGGGCAGCGATTGCGGCATCGCCAACGTCAACTTGGGCACCTCGGGCGCCGAGATCGGCGGCGCATTCGGCGGCGAGAAGGACACCGGCGGCGGACGCGAGGCGGGCTCGGATTCCTGGAAGGCCTATATGCGGCGCCAGACGAACACCATCAACTGGAGCTCCCAGCTGCCGCTGGCGCAGGGAATAAAGTTCAACGTGTAGATCTACGGCGCTTGCCCGGCGGGTTAAGAGGTCTCGCGACAACAGTGTCGTGATATCGAGCGGTCACTACCAGCGCTCGGGGTCACAGGAAGCCTGACGACAACTGCGCCTTTCCGTTGTCGTCAGGCTTCCTGTGACCTCGAGCCCTGCGAACACGTCAGAATCACCAGCTGAGGCGTTAGCGCGCGAGCCACGCGTCGATCTCGGCGGCCCGCGTTTCCAGCCGCGCCGCCGAGATCGGCCCCAAGGTCTTGAGCTCCTGCGCATAGAGCGAGAC
>JANYIY010000151.1 GCA_025358615.1 Gammaproteobacteria bacterium
GGCGGCCAGGGCGCGCGCCAAAGGCACGGCAGTAGCCGGGTCCGTGACGGTGAGCACCGCCATGACCGGCATCAGTCCGACGATTTCACGGATATTCATCTATGTTCCTCTGCGGCGCGGCGGCGGATTGCATTGTGGCATACGCCAATGCTTAACTGGACCTGCGTGCAGGTGCTACGCTTCTGCGCAGCGTTGCTGCGTAGCCCCATTGGAGTTTTACTGTGACAGTCCTTGCATCATGACGATCTCTGATCCCGCTGCGCAGCGTTACGCCGATGCCGATAGTCTGTCGCGAGCCCTCGCCGCGCAAATTGCCGCTAGTCTCGTCGCGGCCATCGGCGCGCGCGGCACCGCAAGCTTGGTGGTGTCCGGCGGCCGTTCGCCCGTCAAGCTGTTCGAGATCCTGCGCAAAGAGCCGCTCGATTGGAGCCGCGTCTGCATTGCCCTGGCCGACGAGCGTTGGGTGGCCGCGGACGCTGCGGCGAGCAACGAACGCCTGGTGCGCGATCACCTGCTGAAAGATGGCGCCACGGCGGCGCGCTTTCTGGGGCTGAAGAATGCGGCGCCGACGCCGGATTTGGGTGCGGTGTCCGCGTGGGAAACCTTCGCACGGGTGCCGCGCCCGTTCGACACAGTAGTGCTGGGCATGGGCGATGATGGGCACACCGCCTCGCTGTTCCCGCGTTCGCCGAACCTGCCTAGCGCACTAAATCGGGGCGCGGTCGCAGGCTGCGTCGGTATGTGGTCGCCTGAGCCTCCGCAGCCGCGCCTGAGCTTGAATTTGACGGCACTGCTCGACGCGCGGCGCATCGTGCTGATGATCGGCGGCGAATCGAAATGGCGCACCTACAGCGCCGCCTGCGCCGCGGGAGCGGAGACCGAGATGCCGGTACGCGCCGTGCTGCGTCAGTCGCGCACGCCGGTGGCGGTGATGTGGGCGCCGTGACCGTATCGCCATGAGTTCGCTGCAACTCGAGGACGATCGCACGGCGCTCAGCAAAGAGGCGCTGAAGATCGCCTTCCTCGATGATTTGTTCTACGTGCAGGGAAAGTTTCCCGCACTGGCGACCCAGCACGATTACTACATGGCGCTGGCGTTCGCGGTGCGCGACCGCATGCTGCAGCGCTGGATCAGCACCGCCGCCGCGTACACCAAGCAGGCTTCGCGAACCGTGGCGTACCTGTCCGCGGAATTCCTGATGGGCCCGCATCTCGGCAACAATCTAATCAACTTGGGGATTCTCGAGCAGGTCAAGCAGTTCGTCGGCGAGTTGGGGCTCGATCTCGAAGAATTGCTGCAGCAGGAGGAAGAACCCGGCCTGGGAAACGGGGGCCTGGGCCGCTTGGCGGCCTGCTTGATCGATTCCTTGGCGACTCTCGAGGTGCCGGCAGTGGGCTACGGGATACGCTATGAATTCGGCATCTTCCATCAGGAGATCATCGACGGCTGGCAGGTGTAGAAGACCGATAAATGGCTGCGTTACGGCAATCCCTGGGAATTGGTGCGCCCCGAGTGGGCGGTCGAGGTCAAATTCGGCGGCACCGCCGAACCATACAGCGACGAAAACAAACGCCTGCGGGTACGCTGGGTGCCGCACAAAACCGTCATCGGCGTGCCCTACGACACGCCCATTCTGGGCTACCGAACCAATACCGCCAACACCCTGCGGCTATGGCGGTCGGAAGCCCCCGAATCCTTCGACTTCTCAATATTCAACAGCGGCGACTACTACGGGGCGGTCAACCAGAAAGTGGAGTCCGAGAACCTGAGCAAGGTGCTCTACCCGAATGACGACCAGGCGCGCGGCAAGGAACTACGGCTCGAGCAGCAGTACTTCTTCGTCTCCTGTTCCTTGCAGGACATGCTGCGCATCCTGCGCATCCAAAAACTGCTCGTGACGCAATTTCACGAGAAGTTCGCCGTGCAACTCAACGACACGCACCCGGCCGTCTCCGTGGTCGAATTGCTCCGCATCCTCCTTGACGAGGCTGGCTTCGACTGGGATCGCGCGTGGAAAATTGTGGTCGCGACCTTCGGCTACACCAATCACACGCTGCTGCCCGAAG
>JANYIY010000226.1 GCA_025358615.1 Gammaproteobacteria bacterium
CTCGTTACGCTGCGGGATTTCGCTGAAGGGCGCCGACATTGTGGTGGGCGGCAGCGTCGGCAGCTTCTCCGCCTTCATGGCGCAGGCCGGACGCTTCGTACAGTGAGTCGCCGAGTGCGTCCTCGGCGTCACCGCAAATCACCAAGCGTCCGGCCTGCGCCATGAAGGCGGAGAAGCTGCCGACGCTGCCGCCCACCACAATGTCGGCGCCCTTCAGCGAAATCCCGCAGCGTAACGAGGCATCGCCATCGATAATGAGCAGTCCGCCGTGCGCCGACGCGCCCGCAGCGGTGGAAGCGAAGCCCTTGATGTGCACGCGGCCGGACATCATGTTCTCCGCGGCACCCGGGCCGGCGTTGCCATGCACCGTGACCGAGGCGTGCTTGTTCATGCCTGCCACGTAGTAACCCACATGCCCGTGGATCTGCACATCAAGGTCGGCGTTGAGGCCGACGGCGATGGAATGTGCGCCGTCCGGGTTTTTCACCTGAATCTGCGGCCCGGCCTGGCCCAAGGCTTGCTGGTGCAGGAACGAATTCAACTCCCGCAGACTATCCCGGGCGAGATCGAATTCGCGCGCCTGCTGCATGGGCTTCAAATTCGCCATGAATAGATCTCCTCCGGCTTGGGCTCGAACAGCGTTGCGCGAGAAATATTCGGCAGATGCGCCAGCGAGCGGAACTCCGAAGCAATGGCGACGTAGTCGTCGGTCTCTGCCACCACCGCCGGCTTGCAGGCGAACGCGTCGCGGACGATGAGCAGTTCCCGGTCAGTGCCCATTAAAAACGTATAGAACCCGTCCAACTCACTGAAGCCGCGCCGCACCGCCGTTTTCAAGTCGTCGCCTTCACGCAAGCGCCACTCGAAGAACCGGCAGGCGGCTTCGGTGTCGTTGTAGGTCTCGAATTCGATGCCGAGCGGCTCGAGTTTCTTGCGCACCAGATGTGGATTGGACAGCGAGCCGTTATGCACCAGGCAAAAATCGCGCCCGGCGGTGAACGGATGCGCGTGCGCCGGAGTCACGGCCGATTCGGTTGCCATCCGCGTGTGACCTACCAGGTGCGAGCCGCGCAGCGACTTGAAATCGTAGCGCTCGGCGATGTCGGCGGGCGCCCCCACGTCCTTGTACAGATCGATGGACTGGCCCACGGAGAGCACGGCGATCAGCGGCGCGTTGACGGTAAGCCAGGCGCTGAGCAGATCCGGGTTTGCCGAACTGGTCAAGACCGCGTGATTACCGTGGGTGGCGATTTCGTGCAATTGGGCGAACTCGGCGGCGATGCGCGCCAGTAAAGCCGACCAGTCGACGGCATGCTCGCCGCTGTACAAACTGATTTTGTGCAGCCGCTCGGACACCGGTGCGGTGTAAACGGCCAGCCCCGCGGAATCCGGGCCACGCTCGGTCATGCCTACCAGCATGGGCACCATGAGGGCACCGAGTTGATTTCGCAGCGCAGGGTTTTTGACCAGAAGGCCGACTATTCCGCACATTTGAGCTTCTACCTCGCCTTAAAGTTGTCGCCTAGAAGAATTCCAGATAGCGGCGCGATTCCCAATCGGACACATGGCGCGAATACTCAATCCATTCCATGCGTTTCAGGCGAATGAATTCCTGCGCCAGATCCTTGCCCAACCCATCGCAGATCACCGTGTCCTTTTCCAGCGCATTGATCGCTTCGTGCAATGACTGCGGCAAGACTTTGATGCCCTTGGCCGCCAACTGCTCGAGCGAGAGCTCGTACAAATTGATGTTCTGAGCCTTGCCCGGATCGAGTTTCTTGTCGATGCCGTCAAGGCCGGCAGCAATCAAGGCAGCGGAAACGAGATATGGATTGCAGGCGGCATCCGGCAGCCGGATTTCAAGCCGTCCATGCGGCACACGCACGCAGGCGGTGCGATTGTTGTCGCCGTAGGCGATATAGGCAGGAGCCCAGGTGGCGCCGGACAGCGCGCGGCCCACCACCAAGCGTTTGTAGGAATTCACGGTCGGCGCGGCCACGGCACACAGCGCGCGCGCGTGCTGCAGCACTCCTCCCAGGAAGTGATAAGCCATGGTCGACAGCCCCATGCCCGACTTGTCATTCTTGTCGTAGAAGGCGTTCTTTTGCTTGGCCGTGCCCAGCGACACGTGAAAATGCGCACCGCTACCGGCACGATTGGCGAATGGCTTGGGCATGAAAGTCGCCGTCAAGCCGTGCTTGTGGGCGATCTCGCTCGCGGCCATTTTGACGAAGGTGAAGTTATCCGCGGACTTCAGCGCATCCGCGTAAGTGAAGTTGATTTCGAACTGGCCGTTGCCGTCCTCGTGATCGATTTGGTACACATCGATGCCGACGGCACGCAGCCCCGCCACCATTTCATCCAGTACTTCGCGGCTGCGGTACAACCCCTTGTAGTCGTAACAGGGTTTGTCGAGATTGTCGGTGGTATCGGCAGGGCCCAGGGTGCCATCTGCGCGGCGCGCCAGCAGCATGAACTCCGGCTCAATGCCGGTGTACAGGGTGAGCCCGCGCTCGGTAAGGCGCGCAATTTGCGCCTGCAACGCCACGCGGGAGCAGTAGGCGTAGGGCTTCTTGTTGACCACCCCATTGCAAATGAGGCGCGCATAGCCCGGCATCCAAGGAATGTCCTGCAGCGTCGACAGATCGCCGACTGCCATGTAGTCAGGCCCCTCCGGGCCCATGCCGAAGCCCCACAGCGCAAAGCCGGCAAAGCCCGCTCCATCGGTGAGCACCATGTCCAGATGCTCCACCGGCACGGCCTTCGCCTTGGCGGCGCCGTGGATGTCCACGAACTGCGCCAGCACGTAGCGAGTCTTGTGCTCTTCGAAGAATTTCTTGGCCTGTTGCTGATTCATCCCGGGTCTCCCGTTATTCTTCCACCGCATTCACTGACCACCGCGCCTAAGGACTCGCTCAAGTACGGACCGAACGTCGGATCGCACCAGATCCGGTAGCGACGTTCACGCGTCTCGTCACCGCCGGCCGCCTGGCCAGTGACTGGCTGGCCAGTGACTGCCTGGGGCACTACCAGCACGGCAACCCCTATCATCAACGTCATGATCACGGGATGCGAGTCCAATGTCAGCGCCGCGAAATTCACGTTGCAGACCTGCGCCAGTACGTCGTGAGCCCCGGTGCCGCCAAGATCGAAGGCCCAATCTTCACGTAATACGGGATATACGCCCGGCGGATGCTCGTCCCCAGACGGGGCAATGCGCTTCAGCGTGGTTCCCGCGGCGGCGTCCTCGACGAAGAATTCACTGCTGCCGAGTCGCGCCACCAGCAATACATCCGCGGCATCGCTACCTGCCGAGTGCGTCCAGGTGTTCGGCAGCATGGGCAAGACCATCCCGTGCGCGACCAACCACTCCGCCGCCCGCGGGCCTTTGAGGCCCAGCCGCTCCCGCGGCTCATTCAATGTCAAAACCGGGCGGCTCATGCGGCCGCCCCGGGTTTCTGCCGCAAATTCTTCGGATCATAGAACGGCGCCGCCGCGACGCGCGCCGCCAACATGCCGCCGTTGTCGATGCGAATTTGGATGTCGCGTCCGACCACCGCGAGATCCGGGGACAGCATGGCGAGTCCAATGGATTTGTTCAACGCCCGCGAGTGCGTCACGCTGGTCACACGGCCGGCGATGGCGCCTTGCTCGATGATCAAGTGGCATTCCTTGGGCAGCGGCGCGATTGCTGCCAGTTCGATGCCCACCAGTTTCTGCCGCGGCCCCCGCGCCTGAAGAATCGCCAAGCTGCGTTGTCCGATGAAGAAGGGCTTCTGCATCGCCACCGCCCACATGGCGTTGGCCTCATGCGGATCGGTCAGGCCATCGGTATCCTGGCCCACGATGAAGTGACCTTTTTCCAGGCGCAGCACGCGCTGGGCTTCGACGCCGAACGGCCGCAAGGCCCGCGGCGCACCCGCCGAGTACAGCGCCTGCCACACTTCGGGGCCGCGCGCGGCAGCCACATGAATTTCGTATCCCAACTCGCCGACGAAACCCACGCGCAGCAGGCGCGCGGCAACTCCGGCAACCTGCCCCGAACGCACCGCCAGGTAGGGAAAGCCCGCGTCGCGCAGGTCGATGTCCGTCATGCCCTGCAAAATCTCGCGGCTCGAGGGTCCCGCGAAATTGAACGCCGCACGCTGGCCGGTGACATTCACCAGTGCGCAATCCAGCCCCCACAGGGCATTGAGCCGCAGCAATTCACGGAACACAGTGGCGGAGCCACCGGTGGTGGTCGTGAAATAAAACAGCTCCGGCCTTAAGCGTGCGATGACCCCGTCGTCGATGATTACACCAGACTCATCCAGCATCAGTCCGTAGCGGGTCATGCCCACCTTTAAATCTGAATAGCGGCCGGCGTAGACACGATCCAGCAGCTCGCCCGCCTGCGGGCCGTAGATTTCTATTTTCCCGAGCGTTCCTACATCGATGAGCCCGACGCTCGAGCGCACGGCGTGCACCTCGGCATCGATGCTCTGGGCGCGGGACTCGCCCGCCACCGCATAATATTCGGGCCTGCGCCAATTGCCCGCCGGCATCCACACCGCGCCCAGCGCCGCATGTTGCGCATCGATGGGCGTGCGCCGCTCGGGGTAGAAGCTGCGCCCCGCCAGTAATTTCATCGGCACCGGGTGGTACATGGGACGCGACGTGGTAAGGCCAAGCTCCTCCACGCCGAGGCCGCGGTAGCGGGCGAGCACACGCAAGGCATTCATGTTGGAATGCTTGCCCTGCGACGGACCCATGCCCACCGTGCTATAGCGCTTGAGCAGTTCGCTGGAATCGAAGCCCTCCTGCGCTGCGTTTTCCAAATCCTTCACTTGCAGGTCTTCATCGAAGTCGACGAAGTTCTTGGCATGTGGGTGATCGATGATGGGAAAACGATGCGAGGGACAGCGTGTACTGCGCGCCACCGCGGTGCTGGTCGCGTCGGCGGCGGTGCCCGCCGCGCCGCTGGCGGCCCCGCCGTTGCCGGCCGCCCCGCCTATGCAGGCCGCGCGAAATCCCGCATGCGCCGCAGCCCGCACGCCGGCGCGCCGGCCATCCGCCAGCCGAGATTCGAGGTCATAGACTCCGTTCATGCGTCCGGCGGCAAATATTCCCGACGGTGTCTCGCGCGGGATGAACTGCTGCAGCTCCTCGGAGAATCGTGTGCTGCCGCCTGCTTGCAGAAATAGCTGAGTGGCCGCCGCCCAACCGACGCTCATCAAAATCGCATCGCAGTCGATGCGTCGCGAGCTACTTGCATCGACCTGACCGGCCGCATCGCAAGGCACCACGGTCAATGCCGCCACGCCGCCGTCCGGCCCGGCAACCGCTTCGTAGGGCGCGTGCGAGGTCAATATCTCGATGTTGAACGCGGCGCAATCCGTCACCGCCTGCGCACTCTCCGCAGCCGCACGCAGTTCGACGATGGCGGCGATC
>JANYIY010000242.1 GCA_025358615.1 Gammaproteobacteria bacterium
GTGGCGTGCGGCGCGCGATGGCGCAAAGCATGTCCCTGTCGCGCGATCAGGTCGCCGGCAGCACCGTGTGCGACGACGCCGACATTCACGCCTGGACGCAACGCGGCGACTATATGCTGCGCCTGATACGCGCGATGATCAGCGCCTGGCGTGCGGAACCCGCGCTGAACGCCTGGTACGATTCGGTAACCCAGTCGCGAATCCTGGTGGCGCACATCGACCTCGCCATTGCCGTCGATACGCCGGGCGGCCTCACCATTCCGGTGCTGCGCAACATCGAGCAGAAATCGTCGGATGAGTTGCGTGCGGCGGTCGCGCTGCAAAAAAACGCGGCGCATCGGCGCAGTACTTCGCCCGCGGACCTGCGCGACTTCACCCTGATGCTGTCGAATTTCGGCACTCTCGCCGGTCGCTACGCAATCCCGCTGGTGGTGCCGCCGGCGGTGGCCATCTTGGGCGCGGGCAAGGTGCGCGACGATGCCGTGGTCGTCGCGGGCGCCGTGCACGCACATCGGCGCATGCCGCTTTCTTTGAGCTTCGATCACCGCTGCATTACGGGTGGCGAGGCGTGCCGCTTCTTGGCCGCCGTCATCGCCGATCTCGAAAAGCCGGACTAACGCAAGAGATAAACCATGTACCAGGCATCCTCAGAACAACATCGCAAGTTCGTCGCCGCCGTGGTGCGGTCCGGTGTTCGGCCGCCCAAATCCATGCGCAACCTGGACTGGCCGAGGTTTCTGCGCGCCTACTACGCCAATGTCGATGCGGCAGATCTTGCCGCGCGCGACGCTAAAGAGCTGGCAGGCGCCGCACTCTCGCACCTTGAGTTCGCGCACCGCCGCGGCCGCTCCGCGCTGGTGCGGGTATTCAACCCCACATCGCGCGAGCACGGCTTCACCTCGCCGCACACCGTCATCGAGATGGTGAATGACGACATGCCCTTCCTCGTCGATTCGATCAATCTAGCCCTGACCCAGCGTAGCCTGGCGCTGCATTTTCTGACGCATCCCATCTTTGCCGTGTCGCGCGACGCGTCGGGCAGCTTGCTGGAGTTGCGCGAGCGCGGCGAAGTACCCGCTAAGGTACCCGGTAAGGCGGCCGGCAAGGCGGCCAAGGTCAGGCCTGTCGCCGGCAAGAAGCCCCGGCTGGAGTCGTTCCAGCACATCGAAGTGGACCGTATCGTCGATCCTGAGGCGCTCAAGTCGCTCGCGGTCCAGATCGAAGGCAGCATGCGCGACGTACGGGTCGCGTGCGCCGACTGGGGCAAGATGCAGAGCGCGGCACACGACGCCGCGCAGGGGTTGGGCGCCATTGCGGGTGTGCGCGACGATCCCAGCGACGTGAGCGAAGCGGTGGCGCTGCTCAGTTGGATGGAGAACCGGCACTTCACTTTCTTGGGCTACCGCGAATATCGACTGCAAGGGCGCAAGGGCCGTGAGGCACTGTTGCCCATGGAAGGGACCGGCTTAGGGCTGCTGCGCCGCGGCCATAGGCAGCCGGAGACAAGGAATCGCACTCTGTCGAGCGACATCCGGCGCCAAAGCCGATCCCGGGACATCGTTCTGGTCACCAAAGCGAATCTGGAGTCGACCGTTCACCGCCCCGGATACTTGGACTACGTCGGGGTCAAACATTTCGATCCGCAGGGCCGTTTGATCGGCGAGAAGCGCTTCCTCGGTTTGTGGACTTCGGCGGCGTATAGCAGCAACCCGCGTGAAATTCCGGTGCTGCGCCACAAGGTCGCGCAAGTCGTTGAACATTTCGCCCTGGCGCCGGATAGTCATGACGGCAAGGCGCTGCAGCACATTCTAGAGTCCTTTCCTCGCGACGAGCTGTTCCAGGCGAGTGTCGCCGAACTCAACCGCATCGTCACCGGGATCTTCGGCCTGCAGGAGCGGCCCCGGGTTCGCGTGCTGCTGCGGCGCGACCCGTTTCGGCGGTTCTACTCCTGTCTGGTGTTCGTGCCGCGTGAGAAATACAACACGCAGGTGCGCCAACGCATCGAGAAAGTGATACGTGAGGCATTTTCCGCATTCGGCATGGAATCTCAGGTGCAGATTGCGGAATCGAATCTGGCGCGCATTCATATCGTGGCGCGCACCAGCCCGAACGACGAGGCACGCATCGATGCGGATGTCTTGGAGCGGCGCGTCGCCGCCGCGGTACGTTCATGGCTGGACGGATTCAAGGCCGCGTTGTTGGCGCGGCTCGACGAAGCTTATGCCCTGCAGTTGTTCGAGAAATACGCACAAGCCTTTCCGGCGGCCTACACGGAAGACTTCCTGGGCGATGCCGCTGCGCTCGACGTGTCGTTTCTCGAGGCCGTGGAGAAGGAGCCACAGCGTCTGCATCTGGACATCTACCGGCCCGATCCGCGGCGCAAGGACAAGTTCTTTCTCAAGATATTCCGCAATCAGGATGCGATTCCGATTTCGGACCTGCTGCCCATGCTGGAGAACATGGGACTCAAGGTGATCGCCGAACGGCCGTATGAGCTCGAATTCCCGGCGGGCAGGCGTGCCTGGATCCAGGACTTGGAGCTGGTGATGCAGGCGTCCGCGGTCACTCAATTCGAGTCACTGGAACGCGAGATCAAGAGCGCCTTCACCGCCGTCTGGACCGGACGCATGGACAACGACAGCTTCAATCAGTTGACGCTGTCCGCCGGAATTCCGTGGCGCATCGTCATCGTCATGCGCGCCTATTGCCGCTACCTGCTGCAGACCGGTCTGCCGTTCAGCCAGGGCTATATCGCGCAGGTCCTGGTGAATAACGCGCCCATCGCGCGCTTGCTGGCCGATTTATTCGTGGCCCGATTCAATCCGGAAATTGCGCCGCCTGCGCGGCAAAGCGCATTGGCGCGGCTCGATCGGCGCATCCAGGCCGAGCTCGAGGCGGTGACCCGTTCCGATGAGGATCGGATACTGCGCGCTCTGTGGAATGCCTTGTCGGCGACGGTGCGCACCAATGCCTATCAAACCGGCCGCGACGGGCACTTCAAGGAGTATCTGTCCTTCAAGATCGAGAGTCAGCAGCTGCGCGAGTTGCCGCTGCCGAAGCCGCTGTTCGAGATCTTCGTCTTCTCGCCGCGCATGGAAGGAGTGCACCTGCGCATGGGTTACGTCGCCCGCGGCGGCATTCGCTGGTCGGATCGCCGCGAAGATTTCCGCACCGAAGTTCTGGGTCTCATGAAGGCGCAGAACGTGAAGAATACCGTGATCGTACCCGTGGGAGCGAAGGGCGGATTCGTCGTCAAGCGCCTGCCGGCCGAGCGCGAAGCACAAGCGGCCGAGGTGATCGCCTGCTACCAAACCCTGATCAGGGGCATGTTGGACATCACCGACAACATCGTCGACGACAAGATCATCGCCCCGTCCTCGATGGTTCGGCACGATCGCGACGATGCCTACCTCGTGGTCGCTGCCGACAAGGGGACGGCGACTTTCTCCGACATCGCCAACGCCATTTCCGAGGAGTACGGCTTCTGGCTCGGCGATGCCTTCGCCTCCGGCGGATCGGCCGGCTATGACCACAAGAAAATGGCCATTACCGCGCGCGGCGCTTGGGAATGCGTGAAGCGCCACTTCCGCGAAATGGGCATCGACATTCAGAGCAAGGACTTCACCGTCACCGGGATCGGCGACATGGCGGGGGACGTTTTCGGCAACGGCATGCTGCAATCGCCGCACATCCGGCTGATCGCGGCCTTCAATCACCTGCATATATTCATCGATCCGCAGCCGGATCCGGCGCGCTCCTTCCGCGAGCGCGAGCGGCTGTTCAAACTGCCGCGCTCCAGCTGGGAAGACTACTCGCGCAGCGCCATTTCCAAGGGCGGCGCGGTGTATTCGCGCAGTGCCAAGAGCCTGACCCTGTCGCGAGAAGCGCAGCTGCTGCTCGAGCTGCCGGCCCAAGTTACGCCCAACGAGGTGATCAAGGCCATCCTCAAGGCGCATGTCGATCTGTTTTGGAACGGCGGCATCGGCACCTATGTGAAGGCAACCTTCGAAAGCCACAGCGATGTGGGCGACCGCAGCAACGACGCGCTGCGGGTCGATGCCCGTGAATTGAACTGCAAGGTCATCGGCGAAGGCGGCAACCTCGGCCTCTCGCAGCTCGGGCGCGTCGAATTCGCGCGCCGCGGTGGCCGGCTCAACACGGATTTCATCGACAACTCCGCCGGCGTGAACTGCTCGGACGTCGAGGTGAATCTCAAGATCTTGCTGAACAGCGCAATGCGCGCCGGCGACATCACCCGTGCGGGCCGCGACCGGCTGCTGGTGAAAATGACGGACGAGGTCGCCGGCCTGGTGCTGCGCAATAATTACCTGCAAGGGCAGGCCATCAGCACCAGCGAGTTCCAGGCGAAGGAGCGCCTCAGCGAGATCGCCTACGTGATCCGTGCACTCGAGCGCGCCGGCGATTTGAACCGTGCGCTCGAATACCTGCCCACCGAGGAGGAGATCGCGGAACGCCGCAAGGCCGGCGAGGGCCTGACCCGTCCGGAACTCGCCATCACCTTGAGCTACGGCAAGATCTGGCTGTACCGGGCGCTCATTCAATCCAACGTGCCCGAGGATCCGTATCTGTCGGCAGAACTGGCTCGATACTTTCCGACACCGGTGCAGAAGCGCTTCGCGCTGCGCCTAAAGCGCCATCGCCTGCGGCGCGAGATCATCGCAACCGCCATCACCAACAGTTTGATCAATCGCATGGGACCGGTTTTCCCGGTGCGTGCCCAGGACGATAGCGGCGCGGATCCCGCGGCCATTGCGCGTGCCTACAGCATCGCGCGCGAGGTATTCGCGGTACGCGACATTTGGGCGCAGATCGAAGCGCTCGACAATCGCATTGCGGCCGCCGTGCAGTACACGGCGATGTTTCAGACCACGCGTCTGTTGCGGCACATGACCTACTGGCTGCTCGAAAACCGACGCGACGATCTGGATATTGAACGTGCCGTGCTGCGCTATGCCGCCAAAGTGGCCGAGCTGTTCCGCGACCTTAGGCAGGTCTTGAGCGCCACCGAGCAGGCGCGCTTGAGCGTGCAGCGATCGCAGCTCATCGAGCAGCATGTGCCGGAGCACCTGGCCTCGCGGATTGCCTCTCTGGAGGTGCTGCACTGCGCCCTGGATTTGGTCGAGGTCGCTAGATCCGCGCGTTTGGACATCGGTTACGCCGCCAAGGCCTATTTCAATCTGGGCGAGCGCATTGGCTTGACTTGGATCAAGGAACAAATCGAAAGCCTGTCTGCGGATGGCCACTGGCAGGCGGTGGCACGCGGAACTCTACGCGACAACTTGTACGAGCTGCAGCGCAAGCTCACCGGAGCCGTGCTGGCATGCAAGGGACGAGAAGCCGCCGCCCGAGTCAGCCAATGGATTGCGCGTCACTCAGGCCCGGTCGATGCATTGAAGCGGGTCGTCGTCGATCTGCGCACCGGCTCGCCGCCGGACTTCGCAACGCTGTCCGTCGCCTTGCAAGCCGTCAGGCGACTTGCGCAGGATTGATAGAGTGACCCGGCACGCTGCTGATTTCGGCAGGGACTACCTGCAACATCGTATCGTGAGCGAATTCGCGCTGGCACAGCACATCGGCATCGTCGTCGAGTCCGCCGATGATGCCGCCGTCGTGTTGCGCGCACCGCTCACGCCCAACGCCAATTACAGGGGCACCGCCTTCGGCGGCAGCCTGTATTCGCTGGCAGTGCTCACCGGCTGGGCCTGGGTCACCCGCTATCTCGCTGCACGCGGGGTGGCCGCCGACGCCGTCATCCAGGAATCGAGCACGCGTTTTCTCGCGCCCGTTCAAGGCGAACTGCGCGCCAGCGCTGCGGCGCCGACCGCAGCTCAAATCGACAAATTCCAAAAAATGCTGCAGCGTGCGGGGCGCGGACGAATTCGCCTGCGTGTCGACATACATTACGACCAGACCCTGGCCACGCTGTTCGAGGGCGTGTTTGCCGCGGCCATGCGTCAAACGGAGGAATCGTGCCCGGAAAATTGATCTTGGTTCGCCACGGACAGAGTATTTGGAACGTCCAGAATCTCTTTACCGGTTGGCATGATGTCGACCTGAGCGATCTCGGTCGCCAGGAGGCCGCGCAGGCGGGACGCGAATTGCAGCGCGAAAAAATCGAGCCGCATATCGCTTTTACCTCTGTGCTCAAACGCGCGATCCGCACGCTGTGGCTGATCATGGACACCACCGACCGCATGTGGATGCCGGTGGAGCGCAGCTGGCGCCTCAATGAGCGCCATTACGGCGCGCTCGAAGGACTCGACAAGGCGCAAACCGTGGCTATACACGGCGCGAGCCAAGTCAAGATCTGGCGCCGCAGCTACGATATTCCGCCGCCGCCGTTGGCATTCGACGATCCGCGGCATCCGCGATTCGATGCGCGCTATGCCGATGTCGATACAGCCTCGCTGCCTGCGGCAGAATCGCTCAAAGACACACTGGCGCGCGTGTTGCCGTATTGGGAGTCACGGGTCGTTCCCGAACTGCGCGCCAACAAGAACGTACTCATTGTCGCGCATGGAAACTCTCTGCGCGCGCTGGTCAAAATGCTCGACATGATGTCCGAAAGCGACATCGTGGAATTCAATATTCCGACCGGCATCCCCATACTCTACGAATTGGACGATCAGTTGCAATCGCTCGGCCGCCGCTTCCTGGGCGACCAAGCCGCCATTACTGCGGCTCAGGACGCCGTGCGCCGGCAAACCGAGAAAAAGTAATACCCGCCGGTGCGCGGGATCACGAATCCGGGGCGATAGCCACCTTGAGGCCGGAGAGCTCATCGGTAAAATCCACTTGGCAGGACAACCGTGAGGTTGCATCGCGGAAATCCGGCAATTCCTTCAGCAGCTCCAGCTCGTCACTTTGCGGTTTCGGCAAGCGTCCGGCCCAGCTCTCATCGACATATACGTGGCAGGTGGCACAGGAACACAGTCCGCCGCAAATCGCGGCCACGCCGTAATCGAGCTCGCGCAGAATCTCCATAATCTTCAAGCCGGGTTTTGCCTCGATGTCATGCTCTTTCCCGTCCCGGTCCACTACGATCATCCGCGCCATTGACGTCTCCGTTAAGTACCCCGCCTGGGGTTCGACACTAAGGCCGGTAGTTTGCCGGAACTTAAGAGGTCCGACCACTTTGATGCGTAAGACGCGCCGCGAGCAGCCGAACCCGTCCCGCGACTGCGCCCGGCTCGTCGCGGCGGCGATCGCGGGCCAAGTTTAAGTAAAGTTCGCTCCACAGCAGGCAGACATAGTCATACAGCCAGACCAACAGCCGTAGCCGCAAGCATTCACTGCCGGTCGGCGCGCGGCCCAGGTATTCCTGCAGCAGCGCCTGCGTCAAAGAGTCCTCCAGGTCGTTGCCCGCGCTCCAGCTCGCCAAATCCCACAACGGATCGGACGCATGCGCATACTCCCAATCCAGCAAGATCAACGAGGCGCCGCGATCGAGCACGTTGAGCGAGTGCAAGTCGCTGTGGCACAACACCGGAGTTACCATCGGCAGCCGCGCCAATGCGGCGAGTTGCAGCGCAGCCGCCGGCCGCAAAGCCGCCCCGGCACCTTCCCGGGCTGCACCGGAGTAATAGTCGATCCACGTCGCGGGCGACATGCGGCGGGTCGGTAGCGGCAGCGGCAACGCATGAATGCGCCGCGCAAGCGCTGCCATCCTCGAGATATTCGCCGGCCGCCGCACGTCCGTGGGGCTCCATGACTGCCCTGCTTGCCAGCGGCTAACCAAAATTCCGCGCTTGGGATCGAAGTACTCGACCACGGGCGCAAGATCCGCGGCCGCGGCGTGTGCCAGCACCCGCGCTTCCCACTCCCGATCGACACCCAGATCGTAGGGATTCGCGGCCGCCACCCTTAAGGCGTAGGCCGCGCCGTCGCGCAGCACTCGATAGGTCTCGTTGACCAGCCCACCTCCCAGGCGCTGGACGTCAGGCGGCCCGGTACCCGGCACATGCCGGGCCACGAGGCGCCGCAATTCATCCTGCAGCAAGGGCCGCCGCCGGGAGCGTGCGGCGCCACTGCCGCATGCCGATCACGATCAACACCAGATACAGGGCAAACAGCAGCATGGTCAGGTACAGACGCCGGTTGAAATACAGGCATACGCTCACGGAATCGATTATCAGCCACCAGTGCCAGTTCTCGTACACCTTGCGCGCCACCAGGAAAGTGGCAAACACGCTCGACCAGGTCACCATGGAATCCACGAATGGCCACGCCGCCGGGGTAAAACGTCGCAAGAAATACCAGCTGATCAGCGATAGACAGATCACACCCAGGCATCCTGCCAGGTGACGCGCGACGGGCCAGCGGCGCACTGCGAGCGCCGTGCCGCCGCTGCCCTGCTGCCATTGCCAAAAACCGTACACCGCCATGGCGGCATAGAAGGCATTCAGGACCGACTCCATGTACAGACGGGCACCGAACAGCACCCAGACATACAGACAGGAACTGACGAACGCAGCGACCCAGCACTCCAGACGCTGCCGAATCGCCAACAGGAGATACGCCACCGCCAGAACGGCCGCGACGATTTCGATCCAACTCGTGTCGCGCCAAGCGCTCACGAGTTGGACCGACAGATCGTGTATCACCGGGGCGCCACGTCCGGCCGCGCCTGTGCAGGCCGCGCCTGTGCAGGCCGCGCCTGTGCAGGCCGCGCCAATCCCGGCAGCACTTTCATGACGAATACCAGCTGCGGGGCGGCGGCGGCGGAGCGCGCCATCTCCTCGGCTAGAACCGCCATGAGCTGATCGAGCGGCCCCCAAATCTGTGTCGCCAACGCGTTGGTCTCGACGTGCAAACCGCTATGGGTATTCAAGCGATCGATGAAGGCTTGAATGGGCGGCCGGTAGTCGCCGGTCAACGGGTACATGCTGATTTCAATGGCCGCGCGCATTGCTGCTACCTACTCCCTACGCCGGCATTAACCGGGTCAGGTTCAACGGGTTCGCAGAGCAATCGAGTATTCGATTTTCCGCGTCTCAGGCCTCTCTAAGACCACCCCAGGGTGTACGGAAGTGTAGCCTGCCGCCCGGATGCGTGCAAAACTCATGAAACTAGCTGCGGAGAGACCCTTGCGCATATTTCAGGTAGACGCATTTACGGCCACACGCTTCACCGGCAATCCGGCAACTGTCGTGCTGGACGCGGATGGCCAAAGCGACGCCACCTTGCTCGCCGTAGCGCGCGAGTTTTCGCACGCAGAGGTGGCGTTCGTGTTCGCCGCGTCCGGTCCCGATCACGATGTCCGCCTGCGTTTCTTCAACGCGCGCAAAGAGGCGCCGTTTGTTGGGCACGCCACCGTTGCCGCCCACGCGGTGCTGCTTGCCTTGGGAAGACGCAGTGCCGGTGTGTGGCGCCAACACTCGGGGACCGGCGTCATCGAGGTCACGGTAACCACAGCGCCGGCTGCCGCAGCGATGGCTGCCACGGAAACCCTGATCGAGTTTCGCCAGACCGTGCCGGAATTGGATGCCCCGCTGCCGTTCAAGACCACGTTGCGTGTTGCCGAAGCCCTGCGTCTGCCCGCCACGCAGCTGCATGAAGTCATGCCGGCCCGCATCGCCCGCAAAGGCAGCACACGGCTTCTCGTGCCCATTGCCGATCCTCGGCAGCTCGACAATCTGGTGCCGAACCTCGACACCCTGCTGGAGCTCGGCAACGAGCTCGGTGCGGAAGGCTTCTTTGTTTTTGCGCTGAATCGACAAGTGGACGAATGGTTGACTGAATCACGCATGTTCTGTCCTGCGCTCGGGATTCCAGAAGATCCGGTCAGCGGCAACTCCCACGCCATGCTGGCGGCCTATTTGTGGGATCTCGGTCAATTCGGCAAGAACTCGGTAACCTTCATCGGCCACCAAGGCCGGCAGATGCAGCGGCCCGGACAGGTAAGCGTGAGACTGGAGGTCGACCAGGGGAGTCTGACGGCCGCACATATCGGCGGCTCGGCGGTCATCGTCAGCGAGGGAACCCTCGCTCTCTAGCGCGAGAGGGCGGAGCCGGCTACCGGCCCCGCCCTCTCGCGTAACTAACGCTAGCCCGCGCCCGCCGCCGGCATTTCCAGTTTCAAAGACGTCGCCAGGGCTTGAATCTTCGCCTTGACGTCTTTCGCGCTGCCGACCGCTTCGTCCAGATTGCCGGCCGCAAATGCCGCCTGCGCCTTGGACCAGAGTATGGTCGCATCGCCCAAGCCGCTCTTCGCCGCATCCAGATCGATACCGGCGGCCATTTTCTTGCTGGATTTCTTACTCAAGAGGTCGATGCGGCCCTGAATGGCGGTGACCGCTGTGGGCAGCGCCGCGGCGAGCCGAGTCCATTCCTCGTTGAGCAGTTTCAGGACTTCGTCCTTTTTGGCGGCTGCGGCCGTTGCCAGGTCCTGGGCCGCGCTCAGCACCGCAGGGGCTCCGGTCACGACCGCCGCATAGTCCTGCTTATCGAAGGACGCCTTCAGCGCGCCGAGCTTGGACTGCACGTCGGCCAGTTGATCGGGCACATACTTTGCCGCTTCGGCCGAAGCGGCGGTCACGGTCGCCTCGACGTCGCCGATCAGCTTTTGTGCGGGCTCTTTCTGGCCGGCGCAGGCCGCCAGGATGACGGCCGCCATGCAGATCAATGCATAGCGACTGATTCGTTGGGTTACTTGCATGGGGGAATACCTCGTCCTGATTGCGGAATACAACCGGCGGATTCTAGCCCAATTCGCGGCGCGCGCGACGATTCGCGCGTTTCACCGCATTGTAACTAAGTTCGCCTAGCGTTCGGCTACGCGAATCTTGCGCTCGACTTCGCGGCAACGGGACCAGCCGATGTTCGACAGAGAATATCCGAGCACTCGTTGCGAGCGGGCATCGACGGTAACCTCCATCTCGCAGCCATGAAATCCGGCCGGGGCGCCATCGGGCTTCTGCGGAAGAAACCAGACGTATACCCACTTCGTCGAAGTCTGATCGATTTTGCGCGGCTCACCGAACGCCTCCTGCAATCGGCTTACCGGCTTGCCGACATTGTCGGCGGCGATGCTCGGCACGGAGCGGACCGCGAATCCGGAATGGCCGCATCCCGCCACCATCAATGCGGGCGCCAAGATTCCCAAGCACATCGTCACTGCCGTGACACGCAACATAATGCAATCCTAAGTTTGCTTTCAGAGGACCGCAGTCTTGCCGCCCGTACCCGATGTTGCCGCAGACTCAAGTCGCAGAATAGGAATCTACGGGGAGCGCGCGCCGATTATGTAAACGCAAACCATGAGTCATGCCGCGCGGCAGATCTTCCGGGTGGTGAACTGCGACGATCACGGTAACCCGCTGCATCAGTCGTTCCAGCAGTCGCTTCATGATGCCCCGCTGCTTCGGATCGAGGCCGGTCAGCGGCTCATCCAGCAATAGGATACGTGCATCGGCCGCCATTGCCCGCGCGATGAGCGCGCGTCGCAGCTGGCCATAGGACAGCTCGCGCGGACGCCGTTGGGCAACCGACTTGAGGCCGAAGTACTTCAACCAACGTTGCGCAGCCTGCCGGTCCAAAGCGGTGGGTTCATCCACTAGGCCGATGCTGGAATAGCGGCCGCTCGCCACCAGATCCATGATGCTGACATCGGCGGCATAATCGCTTTGCAGCTCCGGGGATACGTAGCCGATCTGCCGCTTCCATTCCGCTATCGGCGTGCCGGCGGGAAATCCGCGGCGCTCGATCACTCCACCCAGTGCGGGCGACAAATCCCCGTAGAGCAGCTTCAAAAAACTGGATTTCCCCGCGCCGTTTGCCCCGTACACCGCCCAGTGCTCGCCCCGTCGCAATTGCCAATCGAGGCCGCGCAGCACCAATCGATACTCGACGTACAGATCAACCTGCGACAGGTGCAGCAGCACTGCTGCGCCCGACCTCGTGACGCGGCCACGCCCCGCCGCTTCGATTGCACTCCCGTGAACTGGGGCGCCACTGGCGCGTCTGCGCCGCGGCGCGGTTTCTCCAGCCTGCTCGGCAAGCTGCACGAGGTCCGAGGGGCGAATACGCCTGAGCGAAGCCACCTTGCCCTGTGCAAGCTCGAGCATGCAGCGGGTTCCGCGCGGCACATCGCCCGCCCGATGGGCTGTCGCCACCCACGACTGTCCGCGGCGCACTGCCCCGTACAACACTGCATCGATGCGCCGCCGATATTGCGCGTCGAGGCCGTTATAGAGTTCATCCAGCAACAGCCAATCCGGGTCCTGCACCAGCGCGCGCGCCAACAACGCCAGCCGCTTCTGCCCATACGACAGCGACAGGAACTCTCGGCATGCGTGACGGGACAAGCCGCAGGCGCGCAATGTCGCGCTCACCCGCTGGGCCTGCCGCGGCGTGACCGGCAACAGCAATAAATCCGTGCGATGCAATCCGGTTGCGACCAGATCGCGCACATGCAGATTCCAACCGTAGCGCGCATATTTGTCCTGCTGCTCGGCACCGATGTAGGCGACGCGGCGCTTGGCGTCGATCAGATCGACTGGGCGGCGGCCGACTCGATAACGCCGGCCGGGCGCGGCGTCCGGTGTGGGCCAGACATCGCCGCTCAGCAGCTTCAGCAGCTGTGTCTTGCCGGCTCCGTTGTCGCCGATCAGTGCCCATCGTTCACCTGGGCGCAGCCGCCACGTGATCCCGCGCAGCGCCCAACTCTCGCCGCGCCGCACGCTCACCGCATGCAGCTGCATCTCCAGTCGAGCCTTCATGCGCGGCCGGGACGCCAGAGACCGTCGGATTGACTGGCGCGGCTCTCGCGCGCCAACTTGATCAAGTGCGCCTCGAGTGTCAGCCGCGCCCAGCGGTGCCGATCGGCCGGCACATCGTCATACACTACCGGCGTCAGCTCATCGAGGGTGGCGGCGTTGAGGCCGTGCAAGCTGCGCAGCACCTTCGCCTCGCGCGCCAGCCGATGCAGGCGTAACGCCTTCAGCACCTGCTTGCCGTGCTCGATGACGTCGCCGTGTCCGGGCGCGATGCGTTCGAAAGGCCGCCCCTGCAGCTTATCGATGGACTGTAAGTACGCCGACATATCGCCGTCGGGTGGCAAAATCACCGGCGTCACGCCTTCGAGCACATGGTCGCCGGTGAACAGCAGGCGCTCGCCTTCCAGCAGATAGCACACGCAGTTCGATGCATGCCCGGGCGTGTGGATCGCAATCAACCGGCATTCGCCTAATGCCAGTTGTTCGCCATCGCCGGGCAGATGCTGCGGGGTGAAGCTTAAGTCTTGCCGACCGTCGCCGGGCGGCGGCAAACCGATTAACTGCGCGCCGGTGCGTTCCGCGAGCTGCTTCGCGAGCGGCGAATGATCCGGATGCGTATGGGTGACCAGGATCCAGCGAATGGCGGGACCGGCTGCTGTCAAGATGGCATTCAAGTGCCGCGGATCGTCGGGTCCCGGATCGAGTACCGCCACTTCGCTG
>JANYIY010000270.1 GCA_025358615.1 Gammaproteobacteria bacterium
CGCTTGCCCAGTCTGGCAGAGTTGGCCCTATACGGTGAACCCAGAATTCCTGGGAAAACGGCAATAACTCGGCGCGCCGCGCGCGCTGGGTGATTCGGTCACAGGCCTCTTCGGAATATCCGGGGCGGTCAGCCAAACGAGATCTCGAAGCGTGCAGCGAGAGCATCGAGATTCTTATCCAAGGTCCACAGTACGGCGTCGGAAGTCAGCAGCACGGAGGCAAGCAATAGCAGATCGACGGCGCCGCAGCCCGAATCTTGAAGCTGTTCACGCTCGATCAACGCGAGTGTTTCCTCGGTGTTGGCGATGGTCGCTGAGCGCAGCTGCCTCAAATCACTCAAAGTACGCTCGCGCGGTGCCGGCGGAGTCCCGCACGCGATTTCAATCAAGACCACGGGATGGCACACGACCTGGTCGGCCGACAACAGAGTCTGCAGGACTGGATTGGGCTTGCGGAAATGCGAAATCCAAACCGACGTGTCTGCGAGCACGAGGTCCATCGGAACTGAATCCTAAAGGGGCCTGCGGCGGGGGACCGGCTTCATCCGCGGCATTTTCCCCCCCAATGCGGCCAAGCGCTTGCCGGCCTGAACGCGAACAAATACCTTCATCGCTTCCCGAAATAGGTCGGCCTTGTCAGTCCCGGGGTCGGCAACTTCCAACGCACGCTGGAAGAGATCATCGTCGATGGTCACGGTGGTTCTCATGGTCATCTCCGTAGCATCAAGAGAGATGCATTATAGCATCAAAAAATGCATCAAGATCACTTACCATGCGATGCCAGCACCGAGATTCGCGTCGCACAAGTCAAAGGGACGACCGAATCCCATGAAGAAGATGTAAGCGGTTTCTAGAAACAGGTTCAAGTTCGCGCGTCCTTTTCCGAAGGTGTATAGCGCCGCAGAGTCAGATGCGGGTTGGCGGCAACCATTTCCGGACTGCTAGACTCAGCGGCGAATTTTGCATGCGGCGGCGCCAAGTTGCCTGATTTCGACTGCTTCCGATGCGGACAACTTCCGGGGTGGGACAATGAGAACGATGAATCTTGGTCGATGGATCGGCATGCTGGCGTGGGTCGCGGCCCTCGGGGCGCACGCAGCCCCGACGGCGGTGCCTGCGGAGACCAAAGCCGCCGCCATGACGCCGGCCGAGCTGCTGTTCAAGTCGGGAGCGGTGTACACCGTGGACGGTGCCCGCTCGTGGGCCCAGGCGGTCGGGGTGAGCGCGGGGCACATCGTATACGTCGGGACCGACCAGGGAGCCGGGGCGTACACCGGGCCCGCGACTCGGGTCATCGACCTCAAGGGCCGGATGGTCCTGCCGGCATTCCAGGACGTCCATATCCATCCCATCAGCGCCGGCCTCCAGGCCAATGCTTGCAACCTGACTGGATTGACGACCGCCGCCGAATACACCGCAGCGATCCAGAAGTACGCGCAGGCGCATCCGGGCAACGGCTGGATCACCGGCGGCGGCTGGCTGATGTCGGCGTTCGGCCCCGGCGGTCGAGCGCGGCGCCAGCTTATCGACGCCGTGGTGCCGGACCGTCCGGTGCTCTTGTCGAGCTCCGATGGCCATACCTACTGGGCCAACACCAAGGCCCTGGAGCTGGCGAAGATCACGCGCGACACGCCCGATCCGCGGGACGGGCGGATCGACCGCGATCCGCGCACTGGTGGGCCCATCGGGAGCCTGCAGGAGGGGGCCGGCGACCGGGTGGCCGCGATCGTGCCGCCGCCGACCGCGACGGAGCGTGAGGCCGGTTTGACTTATGCGCTGAAGCTGCTCAACGGCTATGGCCTCACGGCCATGCAGGATGCTCAGGTCTTCGAGGACGACCTAAAGACCTATCGTGCGCTCGAGCGTCGCCATGAGCTCACCATGCGGGTGGTCGCCGCAATCTGGTGGGAGCACACGCAGGGCCTGGAGCAGATCGACAGGATCAAGCGGTTGCGCGGCGAGTACGCTTCGCCTTTGATAGATCCGGGCACCGTCAAGATCATGCAGGACGGGGTGCTGGAGAACTACACCGCCGTGCTCTTGCAGCCCTACCTCAAGAAGTCCGGCAACGTGCGCGGAATCCCCATGGTCGATCCGGAGCTTCTCAAGGAAGCCGTCACGCTCCTCGACGCTGCGGGCTTCCAGGTGCACTTCCACGCGATCGGGGACGGCGCCGTGCGCGAATCG
>JANYIY010000276.1 GCA_025358615.1 Gammaproteobacteria bacterium
GGGTCTCATCTATCGTTATCTTGATGCGAACACGGTGACCGTCATTCCGCTGAGAGATTCCTCCCTTTCAGAGGGCGCCGCGGCATCGTTGCCGGTGCCTGCGGGCGGCGCAAGCGCCTCGGATTCGCGCGCGCAGCAAGCCAGGAATCTTACGTCCGATAGAATCTTGCTTTCACAGGCAGTGCCAGGCTCGGCTCAGGAAGCGCCCCCCGCAGCAGCGGACTCTCAAGCTCTGCAGGAGATCATCGTCACCGGCTCGCGCATCGCCGCGCTCAACGAAGTGAGCACCAGCCCCATACAAATCGTTTCCGCGAAGTCCATTCAGGTTTCCGGCAAGACAGATATCAGCGATATCCTCAGCCAGCTGCCGCAGATATTCACCAATGATCTAGGACAGGATCTCGGCAACGGCACGTCCGGTCTGACCACCGCCGGCGGCGTCGCCACCGCGGACCTACGCGGCCTCGGACCGGGCCGCACCCTGGTGCTCATCGACGGCCGCCGGCTCGGAGTCGGGTCCCCAAACACCGCCATCGCTCAACCGGCCCCTGACCTCGATCAAATTCCGGCGGGCCTGGTGGAGCGCGTGGAGGTCGTGACGGGCGGCGCCTCCGCGGCCTATGGTTCGGACGCCATTGCCGGGGTCGTTAATTTCATTTTGAAGCGGGACTTCGACGGCTTCCAATTCGACGGCCAAGTAGGAGAGAACTGGCACGACAATAACGACACGTTCATGCAAGGGCTGATGCGGCAATTCGGCTCCGCGCCGCCGACTGGCACTGCACGGGACGGGAAGAACCGCAGCTTCGACATGCTCGCTGGCACCCATTTCGCCGACGGCAAGGGCAATGTCACGGCCTACTTGAGCTATCGCCACGCCGAACCGGTCGAGAGCAGCCGACGCGACTACGGCGCTTGTCAATTGAATCCGATTCAAGACGCGAACCACAATGTCATCGGCGCTGCATGCGGCGGCTCATCGAACTCGAATTATTTCAAGCCAGTCACCGGGCCCGATGCGGGTAACGCCTACAGCGTGGATGGGCACAGCTTCGTGCCCTGGGGAACGGTCTCGACTATTCCTCCGGCGACCTACAACGGTCAGAGCGGCATCTCGCTGACGCGCGAAGACGATCGCTACAACGCCGCCATCATGGCTTACGAACAGTTCAGCGACTCCTTTCAGCCGTACGCCGAGTTTTTTTTCATGAAAGACCAGACGCACCATCAAATTGCGCCCGCTGCCCTCTTCCAGAACGCCAATCCGCTCGATCCCACAGGCGCCGGCAACTACACCATCAATTGCAGCAATCCGCTATTGAGCGCGCAGCAGCAAGCAAGCCTCTGCACGCCGACGCAGATCGTCGCCGACAGGACAAACCCTGGATCGGCCACCGCGCAGGTCAACATCGGCCGCCGCAACATTGAAGGCGGCGCGCGCCATACCGATTTCGAGCATACCAACTATCGCACCGTGTTCGGCGCCAAGGGCGATTTCGCGGATGCATGGAACTATGATGCCTATGGGCAATACTTCTACACGGCATTTTTCGATTCCAATCAAAAATATCTGAACTTCCAGAGCATCGTCAATGCCCTGCTGGTGACGGGTACTGCCTCCCACCCGACGTGCATCGGCGCGCCGCAAGGATGCGTCCCATACAATATCTTCTCGTACGGCGGTGTCACGCAGCAGCAGCTCAATTACCTCTATGAGCTAGGCACCGCACACGGAGCCTCCGCCTTGCGTACTCTGCATGCCGATATCACCGGCAAGCTCGGGGAGTACGGCGTCAAATCGCCGCTCGCGACCGAAGGTGTGGGCATGAATATCGGGTTCGAGCACCGCAACGACCACGAGTTGTTGGAACCGGACGCCGCCGAGGAGAGCGGCTTGCTGTCCGGATTCGGCAGCGCCGTCGCACCGATCGACAGGAGTATTTCGGTGGCGGAGGAATTCGTGGAACTGCGGGCACCGCTGCTGCAGGACAAGCCGGGCGCCAAGGAGCTGCTGTTCGATACCGGCTACCGCCGTTCGGATTACTCGACGATCGGCGTGACCAACACCTACAAGTTTGAGGTGCAATATGCGCCGATCGCGGACTACCGGATCCGCGCCTCCTATGACCATGCCATTCGCGCGCCGAGCGTCGCCGAGGCCTTCACCCCGCCCATCGTCGGGATCACCACGGTGGCTGCCGATCCCTGCGCCCCGCCCATCACCTATACCCTGCTGCAGTGCAAGCGCACGGGAGTGACGATCACCCAGTTCAACGACGGCTCAATCCCCCAGGGGACGGCCGCGCAGTTGTCGGAGGAAACGAGCGGCAACCCGAACCTCAAGCCAGAACAGGCGGACACCTATACCTTCGGCGTGAATTTCGCTCCCAGCCGCATTCCACAGCTCACGGGCAGCATCGACTACTACCATATCCAGATCAAGGACGAGATCGGCGTCATCCCTTACTTGTTGGTCTTGTCGAATTGCGCCGACACCGGCAGCCCGATGTTCTGCAACCAAGTCGTGCGCCAGCCGAAAACCGGAAGCCTGAACGGCAACAGTGTCGCGGGCGGCGGTTACGTCATCCAGGAAAATTACAACCTGGGGACCGCCGTGAACAGCGGCATCGACGTGCAGCTGAACTACAAGCTCAGTCTGCCTCAGCGCTTCGGTGACTTGGTGTTTGGACTCAACGGGACTTATCTACTGCACAACGAGACGACGCCGCTGCCAGGGTCGCGTACCTACGATTGCGCCGGACTCTTCGGCTTCACCTGCCAAACAGTCAATCCTCGCTGGCGCCACATGCTGCGCACGACTTGGGAGACCCCGTGGCATGTGTCGGGCTCGCTCACCTGGCGTTACATCGGCGCAGTGTCTCAGGACAACAATAGCTCGGATCCGACGCTGCGTTTCTCAACGTTCAATGGATACGACTACGTCAACGCGAGAATCCCAGCGTTCAACTATCTGGATCTTGAGGCCACCTGGAACGTCAATGAGATCCTGCAGTTTCGTGCCGGCGCCAACAATTTTCTCG
>JANYIY010000179.1 GCA_025358615.1 Gammaproteobacteria bacterium
TGCCGGTTCATCGGCCATCTGGCCCTCGCATGCGCTTACCTTCGCGGCTTATATGCTGCTGCCGGTGCGTCGCTGGGCATTGGTCGCGCTCGCGGCCATCGCCTGGGACTTGTTGTTACTACCGATCGTGTACTGGGTCACGATCAGATCACAGGCATCGCTGCCGTTGGCTTGTTGCTTCGCGTTGGCCAATGTCTTGACGTCGATGGGTCCGGCGGCTGTCGCACGCTGCATGCGGCTGTTCCGCGCCCAAGAGCGGTTCCAGCTGGTGATATCGCCGCTGTGGATCGTGGCTCTGTTCGCCGGATCGCTGCCCGGCGCGCTGTTGGGCTCTGCGACGGGCGCGCTTGCCGCGGGTATTCCACTCTCTCCGGGTCACGTAGGTCTGTGGGTGTTCGCATCGGTGCTCACCATCGTCACCTTCGGTCCGATGCTATTCGGGCTCATTCTCGGTTTTGCGGAGCCGACTCCGACTCCCGCGCGGTCCTGGGAAGGGTGGGCCGTCTCTTGCATGATATGCGTGCTGTTCGCCTGTTTTGCGCTCGTGCCCTGGCCGGCGGTGGACCCGTTGCTGCAGCCCATGCTGTTCTGCGTGCCGCTCGCCTGGCTGGCGCTGCGTTTTTCGCGCCGCACGACGAACATCGGGGTGGTGATCATGGCCACGGGCATCGTGCTGTTTGCGGGCTACGGAATCGGCATCTATCGGGGCCTTGTCAACGTCGCCGGTTGGCCGCATGTGGTCATCGCCATTGATGTATTCCTGCTGATCGGCTGCGGCGGGGCATTGCTCGTCAATCTGATAACGCTGCAGCAGCGCGCGCTGCTGGATGAGCTCGCGCGCGAGCACCAGGCGCTGCGCCGTTACGCGCGGGCCCTGGGCGTCGCCGAGGAAACGGCGCGTCGCAAGACGGCGGCGGACCTGCACGACGGCATCGGCCAGGTGCTGGCCGGCCAGAGCATGACACTGGCCGCGATGCGCGCGCACGCCAGCCAATCGCCGTTGACGGTGCTGCTCGAGGAGGCCGCCGAGGCCTCGCGTGAGGCGCAGGAGGGACTGCGAGTGATGATCCAGGACTTAAGTCCGCCGGGACTCGATCACGCGTCGCTCGACCAGACGCTGCGCTGGCTGACCGATTTCTTCAAGACGCGATTTGGGTTCAGCGTGGTGTGGCGGCTGAACGCAAGCGCCGACCTGCCGCGCGACCGTTTGCGGCTGGTCTACCGGTGCATCCGCGAACTGCTCATGAACGCACGCAAGCACTCGCAGCGGCAATCCGCCGAGGTGGAAGTCGATGTCTCGCCGGCCGTGGTGGAGATTACAGTCGTCGATGAGGGTGTCGGATTCGATACGCAGCGTACGGCGCCGCCTTCGGGGAAGCGATTCGGCCTCGCGCAGCTGCGGGAGCGAGTGCGCGCGGTGGGCGGCACGCTCGATATAGATGCGGTCATCGGTGAAGGTTGCCGAGTCACAGTGCGGCTGCCTGCGCCACCCATGGGCTGACGATGCCGGATTTAGACCTGTTCATGGCGAGTTCTGAGCAGGCGGCCGCTGATTTTCACGGTAGGATTGACCGGAGGCTGGCCTTCGCAGTGTAAATGGCTGCGCTTGCGCCCGAACAAATTCAATTATGGGGATATACGCATGAACTCAAACCCGAAGCTGTCATATGCGATCGCGGCGATCCTGAGCGGCGCCTCCGCCGGACTCGTCAGCGCTGCGCCGGCGTCCGACACCGATTCCAGCTCCGATACGATTCAGGAAATAACCGTCACCGCGCAGCGCCGTAGTGAGAGCATGCAGAACGTGCCGATCTCGATGCAGGCCTTTACCGGCAAGGCATTGCAGCAACTTAACATCTCTACATTCGATGACTACATCAAGTACCTTCCCAATGTGACCACGGCGAACAACGGGCCGGGCCAGAATGAGGTGTTCATGCGGGGCTTGAGCGCCGGCGCCCAGCCCAGCCAGGGCAGCGGCTCGACCGGGCTGTATCCGAATGTCGCCATTTATCTGGACAACCAATCCGGGCAGCTCCCGAACCGCAACCTGGATGTGTATGCGGCCGACATAGATCGCATCGAGGTACTGGAGGGCCCGCAGGGCACTCTGTTCGGTTCCGGTGCCGAGTCCGGCGCGATTCGCTACATTACCAATGCACCAAAGCTCGACGTGACCGAAGGCAGCGTCAAGGCGGGCTATGGCATCACCGCCCATGGCGATCCGAATTCCAACGTGACGGCGGTGTTGAACCTGCCGCTGATCGCCGAGACCATGGCCGTGCGCGCAGTCATCTACAACGACAGCCGCGGCGGCTACATCGACAATGTGCCGGCCACGTTTACACGCAAGGACAGCGACATCGGCATTCATTATGCCGGCTATGCCACCGGTTGCTCGATTGGCGCGCCGGTCGCGGGCCAGTGCGCCGCCGGCGATGTGACGAGCTATGGCGTGCCGCCCGGCAGCCCGTCCATCAACAACAACAGCATCGCCGCCAGAGCCATCAACCCGGTCACGTACCAGGGGGTGCGGGCCGAGGCGCTGTACAAATTCAACGACAACTGGGACGTGTTGCTCACGCAGTCATATCAGGAAATGAACTCGCGGGGCGTGTTCTACCAGCAGCCCACCGCCTCCGACGGCGGCACCCTGCGGCCGCTCGAAGTGACATTGTTCAATCCGTCGTTCGACAAGGACAGGTTTGAAAGCACGGCATGGACGTTGAACGGTAAATTCGGCGATATCAAGGCCGTCTACACCGGCGGCTACCTGGTGCGCAACGTCGATCAGGTCGGCGATTACACCAACTATGCGCGCGGTTTCTATGCCGACTACTACCAGTGCTACGGCGCAGGATCGGGAGATGCAGGGCATCCGAATGCCACCTGCTTCTCGCCGAGCGCGACCTGGCACTCCGCCGAGCGCAACACGCATCAGCAACACGAATTCCGATTCAGTACGCCGGACGACTGGCGCTTGCGCGCGATCGCCGGCGCGTATTGGGAAGACAACAAGTTGTTCGATCAAACGGGTTGGGGCTATAAGACCATCCCATCCTGCACCTCGAACGATGCTAAGGGTTCGCCCGGCAATGCCGGCTGCTTTTCGGACATCGGTACGGCCCCCGGCTCGACCGTGGTGAATCCCGGTGTGCAGGCTGCGAATACTTCCTTCTATCAGGACACGGTACGCGAAACGAAGCAGACGGCTTTCTTCGCGTCGGTGGATTTCGATCTGATTCCGAAGGTGTTGACCATCACCGCGGGCACGCGGCATTTTCGCTTCGCGAATTCCTCCAAGGGCAGCGTCAGCGGCAGTTTCTTCTGCTTCGAGCAGGGCGCGCCGGCCGGCGGCTGCCTCGGCACCAATTTCAATCTCGACGCGCAAAATCTCCACGACACGGAGTCCGGGTTCAAGAGTCGCGGTAACCTCACCTGGCATGTCACGTCCGACGTCATGGTGTATTACACCTTCTCGCAGGGCTTTCGCCCGGGCGGCTTCAACCAGAACGGCGGTTCGCTGCATGCTTATGGCACGGACGCCGTGCAACAGTACGCGGTGCCGAATTCCTACTCTTCCGATAAGCTGACCAACAATGAAATTGGTTGGAAGACGGAGTTCTTCGACCGCCGCTTGCAATGGAACGGCGCGGTGTATCGCGAGAACTGGAACAATGTGCAGGTGGCATTCTTCAATCCCGGTTTGGTCGGCAACATTTTCTACAACACCAACGGCCAGAATTTCCTCATCAAAGGTATCGAGACCTCGGTCGTGGTGCGGGTGGTGTCTGGGCTGACCCTGCAGGGCGCCGCGTCCTGGAACCAGAGCCGGCAGACGAACTCGCCGGCGCTGATCGACAACAATCCCGCGAGCACCAACGTCGGCAAGCCGATCACCCAGAACTGCGACAGCACCGGCGCCAATTGCACGGCGGTCACCAACCCGTTCGGTCCGGTCGGTTCGCCGAGCGCCAATGCGCCGCCGGTGCAATTCAGCCTGCGCGCCCGCTACGATTGGAGCGTCATGAATTTCAAGCCCTTCGTGCAATTCGGCGTGGTCCACACCGGCCATTCATTTACACAGGCCGGATCGAATCCCACGATTGTACAGGCGGGTGGCATCACTACCGGCAGACTGCGCTTTGAAAACCCGGCTTACACGACCTTCGACGCCTCGTTCGGCATCGCGAAGGATGCTTGGAATGTGATGTTCTACGGTGAAAACTTGAACAATTCGCACGCCAGCACATTCACGAGCACCGATCAATTCATCGTCGAGGAGACACCGCTGCGGCCGCGAGTGATGGGCGTCAACTTTGGCTACAGCTTCTGAACGGAGCCCCTCGTGTCGAGCGGCACGAGGGCTCAGCGAGGGCTATTCGAGCGACCTCGTCCAGCGATAGACCGCGCCCGGGAACGGCGCCTTCCACGGATCGAAGACGCCCGTGATGAAGAGCGTATTGGCGCCGTCTGCGCCGAAGTTCATGTTGGTGACATAGGGGGTGGGGACGGTGATGATCCGCACCAGCTTGCGCTGATCGCTCACCACGAGCACCCGGCCCGAGCCGTTTTGGGCGATGTAGTAATTGCCGTCGGGGCCCAATTTGAAGCCATCGGGGCCGTTGAAGGCGTCCTCGTGAGCCGTCGGCGGCGCCAGATCCTGCAGCCGCGCCCAGACCGTGCGCGGGCCCAAGGCGCCGTCGGCCTGGATGGGAAATGCCAGGATGCGACCGGCTAGCATTTCCGATACCAGTAAGTACTTGCCGTCCTTCGACAGGGTGAGGCCGTTTGAATAGTGAATGAGAGTGGCAACTTCGACGAGGTTGCCCGCAGCCGACAGATAAAGGATGGTTCCGCCGATCGGCGCCTGCAGATCGTAGACTCCGGAAGCAGAGACATAGATCCCGCCGCGAAGGTCGGCAGTAAAATCATTGGGCCCGACGAAGGGTTTGCCCACGCTGTCGCGGTCAAAGGTGCGGACTTGTTTTCCGCCTTGGTCCAATTCCACAATCGTATTCGCGTCATAGCAGGCCACCAGAATATGGCCGCGACGGTAATCGATCAGCCCAGACGCTCCGCAGTGCCGGCCTTGCCAAA
>JANYIY010000290.1 GCA_025358615.1 Gammaproteobacteria bacterium
TCGCGCACGGCGTCGATGTCTTCGCCAAGGCCAAAATTGAATTCTCTGTAAGCAGAATTGGCCATTCGGCGCACCCCTTGTCAGCGGACCCTAAATAGTTGGATAATCGGACTGTCGGACAATTTTGCCACTCCCGGTGCAATAAAGCCAATGGCCCAGATCGTCTCGAAAATCGACACGCGCTCACAAGAATTCGCTGACAACCGCGCGGCCATGCAGCCGCTGGTCGATGACTTACGGGCGACGCTGCTGCGCAATGCCGCGGGCGGCAGTACGGCGGCACGCGACAAGCACCTCAAGGCCGGCAAGCTGCTGGCGCGCGAGCGGATTGCGACGCTGCTCGATCCCGGTTCGCCGTTCCTCGAGTTGTCACCGTTAGCGGCGCAGGGGGTGTATGGCGAGGAATTGCCGGGTGCGGGCCTGATTACCGGCATCGGCCGGGTTTCTGGGCGCGAATGCATGGTGGTGGCGAACGACCCCACGGTGAAGGGCGGCACTTATTATCCGCTCACGGTCAAGAAACACCTGCGCGCCCAGGAGATCGCCGGTGACAATGAATTGCCGTGCATTTACCTGGTGGAAAGCGGCGGCGCATTTCTGCCGAGGCAGGACGAGGTGTTCCCCGACCGCGAGCACTTCGGCCGCATATTCTTCAATCAGGCGCAGCTCTCGGCGAAGGGCATTGCACAGATTGCGGTGGTGCACGGCTCCTGCACCGCGGGCGGTGCCTACGTGCCCGCCATGTCCGACCACGCCGTCATCGTGCGCAATCAAGGGCGGGTGTTTTTGGGCGGCCCGCCGCTGGTGCGGGCGGCAACCGGCGAGGAAATCGACGCCGAGTCGCTGGGCGGCGCGGACGTGCATTGCCGGCGCTCCGGGGTGACCGATTACTACGCGGAGAACGACACGCACGCGCTGGCCTTCGCCCGTCGCGCGGTGGCGCGGCTGCGCGCCAGCCCGCTCCGCTCTGGGGCTGTTGGCGGCAGCGGCGGCGACAGTGCCGGCAGCGAACCGCTGTACGATCCCAACGAACTATATGGCGTGATTCCACCGACTTCACGCAAGCCCTACGATGTGCGCGAGCTCATCGCACGCTTGGTCGACCGTTCCTGGTTCGATGAATTCAAGGCGCTGTACGGCACGACCTTGGTTTGCGGCTTTGCGGAAATCCACGGCTCCACCGTGGGCATCTTGGCCAACAACGGCATACTTTTTTCCCAGAGTGCGCTCAAGGGCACGCATTTCATCGAGCTGTGCTGCCGCGAAGGCATACCGCTGGTGTTCCTGCAGAACATCTCCGGCTTCATGGTCGGACAGGCGGCCGAGGCAGGCGGTATCGCCAAAGATGGCGCGAAACTGGTCACGGCGGTGGCGTGCGCCGCGGTGCCGAAATTCACGGTCGTCATCGGCGGTAGCTTCGGCGCCGGTAACTACGCCATGTGCGGCCGCGCCTACAGCCCGCGCTTCCTGTTCCAATGGCCGAATGCGCGCACCTCGGTGATGGGCGGTGAGCAGGCGGCGAGTGTATTGGCGACGATCAAGCGCGAAGCTCTGGAGCGGGGCGGCGGCACCTTGAGCGAGTCTGAGGAAGAACAATTGAAGGCGCCGATTCGCGAGCAATTCGAGCGGCAGGGACATCCCTATTACGCCTCGGCACGGCTTTGGGACGATGGTGTCATCGATCCGCTCGACACGCGGCGCGTGCTGGGCCTGGCGCTGGCGCTGACCCGATCAGTACAGCCGAAGGCGACACGCTTCGGCGTGTTCCGCATGTGACGCGGCCGATGCGGCGACTACTCATTGCCAACCGCGGCGAAATCGTCTGCCGCATCGCGCGCACCGCGCAACGCCTGGGTATCACCAGCATTGCGCTGTACTCCGAGGCTGACCGCAACGCGCGCCATGTGCGTGTTGCCGACGAGGCGCACTACCTCGGAGCCG
The DNA here is from genome assembly GCA_025358615.1 of Gammaproteobacteria bacterium. Classification (GTDB taxonomy): domain Bacteria; phylum Pseudomonadota; class Gammaproteobacteria; order Steroidobacterales; family Steroidobacteraceae; genus Bog-1198. Next base: position 1,942 of record JANYIY010000290.1, read on the forward strand.
CGCCCGCGGCGGAAAGCTACCTGGATATCGCAAAAATCATCGCGCTGGCACGGCGTGTCGGTGCCGACGCCGTGCATCCGGGGTATGGGTTCTTGTCGGAGAATGCCGCCTTCGCACAGGCCTGCGTCGACGCCGGATTGATCTTTGTCGGTCCGCCCGCGTCCGCGATCCGGGCGATGGGCTCGAAAAGCGCCTCGAAGGCCGCCATGGCGGCCGTGGGGTTGCCGGTGGCGCCGGGGTATCACGGCGAGGATCAAAGCCCGCAGCGGCTGGTGGCCGAGGCCCAGCGTGTCGGCTTTCCGCTCATCATCAAGGCCAGTGCGGGCGGTGGCGGCAAGGGCATGCAGGTGGTGAGCGGCGCTGCCGAGGTCGCGGCGGCGGTCGAATCGGCGCAGCGCCTGGCGCGCACCGCATTCGGCGATGACCGCCTGCTGCTGGAGCGCTATTTTCCTCGCGCGCGCCACGTGGAAGTTCAGGTGTTCGCCGATGCTCACGGCGGCATCGTGAGCTTATTCGATCGCGATTGCTCGGTGCAGCGTCGCCATCAGAAAATCATCGAGGAGGCGCCGGCGCCGGGACTGCGGGGCGAGGTGCGATTGAAGATGTCGCAGGCCGCCATACAGGCGGCGCGCGCCGTGGGCTATGTGGGCGCGGGAACCGTTGAGTTTCTGGTCGACGAAGTCCAGCAGTTTTATTTCATGGAGATGAATACTCGCCTGCAGGTGGAGCATCCGGTCACGGAACTCATCACCGGCATCGATCTGGTGGAGTGGCAACTGCGGATTGCGCAGGGCGCGCCGCTGCCGCAGCGGCAGGAGGAGATCCTGTCGCGGGGCGCCGCCGTCGAGGCGCGTCTGTACGCCGAGGATCCAGCCCATGGCTATCTGCCCAGCGTTGGGCGCATCACGCACCTGCACTGGCCCGAGGCCGCTGCCGGCCTGCGCCTCGACATGGGCGTCGATGCCGGCGACGAAGTCTCGACATTTTACGATCCGATGCTGGGCAAGGTGATTGCGTGGGGCGAGTCGCGCGATGAGGCGATCGGTCGACTGGGCCGGGGCCTTGACGACATCGAGATTGTGGGCGTGGCTACCAACCGCGCGCTGCTGAGCAGCGTGCTCGCCGATGAGGTATTCCGGCGCGGCGGCGTTGCCACGAATTTTCTCTCGCTGCGGCAGGGGCATTTGTCGTTCGGCGAGCCGCAGGCCGGCGCCGTCGATGCGGTGCTCGCGGCGCTGTGGTGTGTTACTCGCGATACGGCGGAGGATGCGCTATGGGCCGACACGCGCGGCTGGCGACTGGCCGCTGCGCCGCGCAGCGCCTGGACTTTCGGCAACCAAACGGTGGTCATCGAGTGCAGCGCGGCGCGACACGCTTACCAGGCACACAGCGCGAGCCAGGAATTCACCCTGCGCGTGGCGGCGCGGGATGCGCACTCGATGGCGGTGGAACTCGCCGGAGAGTTGCTGCAGCTGCGTGTGGTCGAGGCGGATCAGGCGCTGCATCTTTTTCGCGGCGGGCGCCATGTGGTGCTGCGCTTGGCGCGCACCGAGGATTCGCTGCAGGTCAGTGCGGGCGCGGAGGAGGGCTCGCTGCTCACGCCGCTGCCGGGAACGGTGGTGGCCGTGCACGTCGCGGTAGGCGGTCAAGTCGCGCGCGGCATGCCGCTGGTCACGGTAGAGGCCATGAAAATGGAACACACGCTGACGGCGCCCTACGATGGCAGCGTGACGCGAGTTGCCTTCGGCGTGGGCGAGAGAGTGGCAGCGGGCGCCATATTGGTCGAATTGACGCCGCCCGCTGCGACTGACATTAAGTAGCGGCTAGGCGACCTGGGCGCTGGGAGAGTCGTTCGCGTCAACGGACGCCAGCGCGGGCAGGGTTACTTTGAATCGAGTCTCGTGCCCGAGCAGCGTGGCGAGTGCGATTTTGCCCCCTGCCTCGTGCACGTAACGCCGTACCAGCGACATACCGGTGCCATGCGGAGTTTCGCCGTGGCTGGACGTCAGGGTGGTATAGCCTGACTTGAAGATCAACTTAATGGCCTGACGATCGCGCAGCCGTGCCGCGGCTTCCTCGCTGAGCAGGCCTCTGGAGACGGCGGTGGCTCGCACCTGGTCCGGATTGAGCCCGGCACCGTCATCTTGAAAATGCAATTCGAAAGTTTGGTCGGGATTCGCTTTGAACTCGAGGTGCAGAGTGCCATGCGCCGGCTTACCGGCACGGCTGCGCTCGGCCGGCGATTCCACGCCGTGCATTACGGCGTTGCGGATCAATTGAATGGCCACATTCTTGATCGCCGCCTGATAGCGTTGCGGAACCAACTGCAAGCCGGTGCATTCGAGCACGACGGTCTTTTTTTGCTCGCTTGCAACCAGTTCGGTCAGCGAGGTGAGCGTGCTGTCGAGACTGCCGGCCTGCGCCATGCGGTGCGCCTTCGGCGCTGCGGCTCTTTGCGCCATTTCAGCGAGAAATTTCGGCGCTTCGATGATCTGCGTGCCGTTCTCTGTCATGCGCGCGTCGGGCAGGTCGGGGTCGGTTTCTACGCTGGGGGCCGCTTGTGCGGACAGCGAGCGCAGCAGCGCGAATTGCCCGTAGAGCTGATCGAGCTTGACGGCCAGCGGCAGGAAGTCACCGCCGCTCAGTGCACCGCCGCGGCTGCGCAACTCCTGCAATGAATCTTCCAGCAACCGGGCCGCGGCCTCGAATCCGGTGAGCTTGAGCGCGGCGGCATCGCGCCGCACGCGATCGACCTCGTCCACGGTTTCCTCGATCTTGTTGCGAAACGCATCGGCCTCTCGTGCCGGCTTTTTCAGCACGCCGTTGATGGTTTTCATCGCCGCGTCGGTGCGCTGTAGGAACGCACCGAAGCGCGCGGCGCCCGCCTGCATGACGCTGCGCAAGATCTCGCCTTGGATCTGCTTGTGCGCGCGCAGATCTTCGAGCTCGCGATGTTGCTGCACGCGCGCCGTGATGTTGGTAACGCGCACCAGCCATGAGCGAGGCTCGTCGGGTAAATCGACGGCGTTGAATTCGAATGAGTAATGCGCCGCTTCGGAGGAGCCGTCGGAATTGACCAGCCGGACTTCGACGTCCTGCAACGGATTCGGCGGATCGGCGGCGCCTAGGCCCGCGGGATCGAGCAGCCGTGTGATGACCGCCCGGGCGATGGCCAGGGTTTTCGCGGTGACCAGCGGACCGATCAATTTCTCGAAGCTGACGTTGGTGAAATCCTGACGCCGAAACAAGGTGGTGAGTGACGCCGAGACCTGCGGCAGAATCTTGTCCTTGGCGTCGAGCAGGAACAGCCCCTGCGGACTGCCCTTGAGAATGGCATCGGTCAAACGGCTGCCGGCCGCGACGAGTTCTTGTTTCTCGCGCTCGTGACGCTTGACGCTGATGAACATTCCATTAGGGTGCCAAACGCGCGCGCCAGCGGGCTTGATCGGTGTCACAGCCTTAAGCAGGCGACCTCATTTGTTGCGCCGAGTCACGAGCCAATGAGACGCGCGTCACAGTCAGGCGACGGCCGCCAGGGGGCCCAAATCCGCCAGCAATTCATCCGCCGACGCGTAACGGGCGTTTTGCTGCTTTGCCATGAGACGGTCGAGCAGGGGCTGCTGCGCCGCCGTGGCTGCCGGCAAGGTCGGCACCGGGGCGGTCGAGTGCTGTTCCATGATGGCGACGGCGCTGCGGCCGGCATAGGGCCTTTGGCCGGTCAGCATTTCATAGAACATCACACCGAGACTGTACAGATCCGTGCGCGCGTCGACGCGCTGACCTTGGGATTGCTCCGGACTGATGTAGTACGGCGAGCCCAGCACCTGGCCTATGCCGGTGGTTCCGGCATCGTCCAGCGAGCGGCGCGCCAGGCCGAAGTCGATGAGCACCGGAGAATTATCCTCGCGCAGCATCACATTCGCGGGCTTGAGATCCCGGTGCAAGATGCCGAAGACATGGATGACCCGCAACGCCTCGGCGATGGCGCGCAGGTAGTACAGGCTCTCGTCCACGCTCAAGGGGTTGCGCAGACGGTCGCGCAAATCGCCGCAGGGGAAGTATTCCATCCCTAGATACAAGTGGCGCGGCAGAGAGCCGAAATCGTAAATCTCGGCGATGGCGCGGTGCGTGATGCTGGAAATGATTTCGTATTCGCGCTGAAAGCGCTCGGCGTCGTCGAGTTCGCGTTGCGACTCGCCGCGATTCATGACTTTGAGCACCACATTGCGCCGCAGGCGCTCGCTGCGCGCGAGGAAAACTTGCGAGAAATTGCTGGTCGCAATGTCCTTCAGAATGGCGTAGCCGGGCACCTCGATAGCGGAGTTTTCCATGCCGGCCTGAGTCAATGCCTTGCTGGCCTGTGCCGCTGCGCGCCGCTTGGCGGTCGCTTCGGTAATCGCCGCCAACAGCAGGTCGCGGGTAATGCGTGCCAGCGGCAGATAGTCCTTGGCGCCGCTCTTCAGCGCCCGCACGGCTGACATTTCGTTGCCGTTCTCTGCGAGCACGATACAGTGCAAAGTCGGTTGGGTGAGCAGCATCTGCGCCATGTGGTGCAGCGCGGCGCTGGACGCCGGCTCGTCAGCAAAGTCGGCCTGCAGCAGCACGGCATCGGGCGCCCGCTCGGAGATCAACCGGGTCAATGCAGCGGACTCTGCGGCCGGCACAGTGGTCACCTGCGCGTTTGGCCAGCAGCTGGTGGCATGATGGGTCAGCCACTGCAGGCGCTTGCTATCGCCTCCCACCACCAACAGGTTTGGACCGGTCGCGTCTAACATAGATGAGGTCTGCTTCTTGGGACTGTCAGCCTAGCGCGTGAGGGGCGAGTCTGGACCGTTGGGATTTCACATTTTGGGGCCTTAAATGCACGTCCCGGAACCAATGCCCCCTCTTTGGGGTCAATATGGCTGGCTAGGAACAACGGCTTAGAGAGGTCTTATTTCAATGGGAAGCGTCAGAACTTGGTCGCTTGCGGCCGTCGCGGGCATCTTCGTCGTGGTTGTCGCACATCAGCGCTCGCATGCCGACGCCGGGGATGTGGCCTTAAGCCCCGCGCGCACGGCCGTGCCGCAGGCGGCGACCCCGGCACCTGCTTCCGGGCGCGTCACAGGACTGCCGGATTTTTCGGGCCTGGTGGCCGACAACGGTGCAGCCGTCGTCAATATCAGCGTGGTGGAAAAGGCCCAGAAGTTGGGCAACCCGGGCGCGCAGGGCGACGCCGACGACCCGCTGTCGCAGTTTTTCCGGCGCTATCAGATGCCGGGGCCTGGACCTGAGCGGGCGCCGCCCAGCAAGGGAGTCGGATCAGGATTCATCGTCAGTGCCGATGGTTACGTTTTGACCAATGCGCATGTGGTGGCCGATGCCTCCGAAGTGACGGTCAAGCTCACGGATCGCCGGGAATTCATCGCCAAAGTGATCGGGGTCGACAAGCGCAGCGACGTGGCGCTGATCAAGATTGCCGCGACCGGCCTGCCCACCGTGCGCTTCGGCGATTCGGAGCGACTGCGGCCCGGTCAGTGGGTGATTGCCATCGGTTCACCGTTCGGCTTTGAGAACAGCGTGACCGCCGGTGTGGTGAGTGCCACGGCGCGGCCGCTGGACGAAACTTATGTCCCCTTCATCCAGACCGATGCAGCCGTCAATCCCGGCAATTCCGGCGGACCCCTGTTCAACGTCGACGGCGAGGTGATCGGCATCAATGCACAGATCTACAGCCGCACCGGCGGCTACATGGGCATGTCTTTCGCCATCCCCATCGACCTGGCATTGAACGTAAAGAATCAACTGCTCACCAAGGGCAAGGTGTCGCGCAGTCGCATCGGCGTAGCGGTGCAGGATATCAATCAGAAGCTCGCGACCTCATTTGGCCTGAGCACCCCGCATGGCGCGCTGATCAGTAGTGTGGATCCGAAGGGTCCGAGCGAACAGGCCGGGTTGAAGCCAGGCGATGTCATTACCAGCGTCAATGGTAAGCCGATCGATCATTCCTTCGATTTGCCCACCATCATAGCCGATATCCCGCCGGGCAGCGCGGCGCGAATCGGCGTGTGGCACGATCACAAGGCGAGCACGGTGGACGTCAAAACCGTGCTGCTGGATGACGAGCCGGCGCAAACGGCCCGCAGTGAGGGCAACGAGGAGGGCGGCAAGCTAGGTCTGGCGCTGCGGCCGCTCGAGCCCAGGGAGCAGCAGGAGCTGCATACGCGCGGCAAGTTACTGGTGGAAGACGTGTCCGGTCCGGCGCTGGCGGCCGGCCTGCAGCCCGGTGACGTGTTGTTGGGCGTGAACGGGGCGGGCGTGGCGTCGGGTGCGG
>JANYIY010000298.1 GCA_025358615.1 Gammaproteobacteria bacterium
GCTTTAACTCCATTCAAATGGCGCTGCGCAAGCCGCCCGCCCTCAAGGCCATTCTGGCCGTAGCCGCCACCGAGGAGTTGTACAAGGAAGACGTGCACTACATGGACGGCGTATTTCACGTCGACGAATTCGAACTCACCATGGACTTGGATCAGGGACGTCCCGGTGCACCGGACTTCAGCCTGGATGAGTCAGTGGTCGGGCCGCGCATGAATTCGGAGCCATGGTCGCTCACCTATATGAAGCAGCAGCGCGACGGCGACTTCTGGCGCGCGCCGCTGCGCCCGATCGAGACTCTGCAAGTGCCGGCCTTTTTGATCGGCGGCCTGCAGGATGGCTACCGCGACAGCATTCCGCGCATGCTCGAGAAGGTGAAATCACCGCTCAAGGCCTGGATCGGTCCTTGGAACCACGGCTTCCCCAACGGCAGTGACTACGGCCCGGCGTTGGAGTGGCGCGACCAGGCCGTGCGGTGGTTCGACTACTGGTTGAAGGGCCGCGATACGGGTGTTCTCAAGGATCCGCGAGTGATCATTTATCAACAGCACTGGCATCCCCCCGAAGCGCACCCGCAAGATGTGCCCGGCGAATGGCGCGCCGAGTCCTGGCCCCCTGCCGGTCTGACGCCGATGACCCTGTACTTGCAATCCGATCATCGCCTCGCGGCGAATGCTGCTTCGGAAAACACCCAGGATCACCTGCGTTACGTTCCGTCGGTGGGCGTTGAAGCGGGCTTCTGGTGGGGCGAGCTTCTGACCGACCAGCGGCCGGTCGACGCCTTCAGCCTAACCTATGACTCGCAGCCGCTTTTGGAGGAAGTCGCGATCCTCGGTTTGCCCCGCGTGAACCTACGGGTGGCCGCCGACGCGCGGCTGGCCGATTGGTTCGTGCGACTGTCCGACGTCGCGCCCGATGGGCGCGTCACCATGATCACCGGCGCCGGCATCAACGGCGCCCAACGCGAGTCCATGTCCAACCCTGAGGACCTGGTGCCGGGGAAGTTCTATGACCTGTCCTTGGACTTGCATCTGGCCTCCTGGGTATTTCCAAAGGGCCACCGAATTCGCGTCGCCGTTTCCAATGCGCTGTGGCCGATGAACTGGCCGACTCCCTATCCCATGACCACCTCCGTGCAATTGGGTGGCAACGCGGCATCGCGAATCGCCCTGCCACGAGTGCCTCTGCACGGACCCAAGGCCCCGCAATACGCCGCGCCCGAGCCCATCGAGGTGCCCGTGGGCATCGCCGCGCTGGGCAGCGGCGCGTGGCCGGGCGAATGGACGGTGCTACGCGACGAAGCCAGGCAGCGCAGCGCCGTGATATGGAAGGGCCAAACCGCCGTGTCCTATCCCTGGGGAAGATTCGATCACACAGAACAGCTCACCTACGACGTTGACGACGCGCACCCGGAGCTTGCGAGCGTACGTGGAGACTCCGAATACATACAAGCCGTGAAGGATCACGTGCTCACCTGGCGCGGCCGCTTGGACGTGTCGAGCAACGCCCAGACTTTTTTTTATAAGTACACCCGCACCCTGCTGCGGGACGGCGCGGTCATTCGCACCAAGACTTGGGAGGAACCGATCCCCCGAGACCATCAGTGAGCCTGGCCTGCCGCGAGCAATGCCTCATGTGCGGCGCGCCGCGTGGCGCCATCCTTGCACTTCAATAGCCGTTTCAACTCATCGATCGGCCTCTTGCCGGCGTACACCTCGCGCTCGATCTTCTCGTCCCACGCACATTTCGCCGCGAGAAATTGCTTGAACGATTGCGATCTGGACCCAAGGTTCTTTTCGTCATCCGCGGATAGCCAGTACGCATCGTCCGAGGCGTGCCTGAACATTTCATCCACCAGATAGTCCGGTACCGCGTTGTCTCGCAAAAAGGCTCGCACCTGCGTCAACGCCCTGCTCTCGACCGCAGCTACGGCGGTATCCGCGGCAGGTGCGGTCGCGGTGGTGGCTGCGGTTTCCGTGGCCGCGATGAAGGGTCGGTTGATGCCGAGCAGCTTCTCGCCGTCGGTCTCGCGTTCTGCGGCCGCGGCATAAATATAGAAGCAGGCGCTGACGCATCGGCCCGTGAGCAGGCCGACAATGAGCCGCGAATGCAGCGACTTGATCAACTGTGCAATTTTCAGCGCTTCAGCCACATCGCCGCCGTCGGAGGCCAAGATAATCTTGTTCTGCGCCAGGAAGCGCTTCTCGTCGCCCAAGATCTTGGTCAACAGTGCGCCGTAGTCCCCGGTAGTGATCTCGCCGGATAGCACCAAGGGGCCCACCGGGCCCACATACTCGTCGGTCACCGAATCGTGATCCATATAGAAGAACTCGGCGCTCCGGCATGGCATGCTCAGCAGCAGCGCGACTTGAAAAATGACGATTCGGCGATGCATGAGTTTGGTTTAGACTGTGGTAACCATACCGTCGCATGTTACCGCCGCGGTCGTCGAAAACCACTGGGGCTCTTAAGCGAATGCCAAGTAAAATTCCTCAAGGCGAAACCCGCGGCTGGATCGTGCCGATCGGCGGCGCCGAGAACAAAGAAAACGATCGCCACATTCTGGAGCGATTCATCCGTGTCTCCGGCGGCGCAGCCGCCAATATCGTTGTCATCCCCACGGCGAGCCGCATGCATGAGACCGGCCCGCGCTACGAGAAACTGTTCCAGGATTTGGGCGCCGATAAGGTAGCGGTCATGGACTTCGACACGCGCCGCGATTGCCAGGAAGCCGGTCGCCTGCAGCGCATTGAGGAGGCCACCGGCATATTCTTCACCGGCGGCAATCAATTGCGGCTGACGACGCTGCTCGGCGGCACTGCGGTGGCGAAGCTCATCCGCGCGCGCAACGCTCGCGGCGTCACGGTCGGGGGCACCAGTGCCGGCGCCAGTATCTTGAGCGAGCACATGATCGCGTTCGGCGACGAGGGTTCCTCGGTGATCTCCGGCAGCGTGCGGCTGGCGCCGGGCCTCGGACTCACGAATCGCTTCATCATCGACCAGCACTTCCGCCAGCGCGACCGTCTCGGGAGGCTGATTACCGCGCTCGCCTACAATCCCTTCGCGGTCGGCATCGGCCTC
>JANYIY010000299.1 GCA_025358615.1 Gammaproteobacteria bacterium
TCTTTCAAGGAGATGCCGCCCGAGTCGAAGGTGATGCCCTTGCCGATCAGGCATACCGGCGCGGCGTGCTTCTTGCCGCCGTGATATTCGCAGACGATCAGCCGCGGCGGCTGCTCCGAGCCCTGGGTGACGGCGAGGAAGGCGCCCATCTTGAGCGCCTTGATGGCGCTTTCGTCCAGCACCTTGGTCTTGATGCTGGGGAATTCCTTGGCGAGCGCTTGCGCGCGAGTGCCCAAGTACGTAGGGGTGCAAATATTGGGCGGCAGATTCGCCAAATTGCGCGACAGCGTGGTGCCGCTGCCGATCGCCGCGCCGATGCGCAGTCCCTCGGTGGCGGCCTTCGCGGCGCGCGCATCGGCTACCGCCACGCCCACACTCGACAGGCGCGGTGCCTTGGGCTTGGCGCTGGTTTTCAAATCCGGAATTTTGTACAGCAGCGCGGAAAAAACTTCCGCCACGGCGCGGGCGCGGTACTGCACATCCAGGTCGCCGACCGGTTCGAGCGCAAGGTAGACGACGGCATCGCCGGCCCCGGTCTTGACCAGCGACTGGACCGAGGACTGCAAGGCCTTGCGATACTGTTTGCGGCCGAACCCTAAGCGTGTGCCCAAACCGATCAGCAGCAGACGCGCCGCGGCGGCGCCCGCCGGTGCCGGCAGCAGCAGGACGTCGCCGAGCTTGCCGGAGAAATCCCCATCCTTGTGCAGCTTGGCGATAAGCCCGTTCATGTGCGCGTCGATCCGGCGCGCCGCCACGCCGAGATCACCGTCTTCATAGACGCCCACGATGGCGCAGCCGGCCGCATGGCGCGCTTTGGCATCAACAATAGCCTTGAATTCCATGTCAAATACTCCGTATTGGTCTGTGCGTGTGCAAATAGTTTACTAGATTATTCTAAAGCCTCTAAGCTCGATGCTTATGAAATGGACAGTGCAAAGATATGTGTTGCGCGAGGTCGTGCAAACCTGGCTGGCCGTGACGGGAGTTTTGGTGGCGATTCTAGTGTCGAACCAATTGTCCCGGGTGCTTGGCCAGGCAGCGGACAATCAGTACGGCCGGCGGGTGGTTTTCGATTTGATCGCGCTCGGTGCGCTCATGAATTTGTCGGTGATCGTGCCGGTCGGGCTGCTGCTCGCCGTCGTTTTGACCCTGGGGCGCATGTACCACGACAGCGAAATGGCCGCGCTGCAAGCCTGTGGATTCGGGCCGGCGCGGCTGCTGCCGCCGCTGTTCGGATTTGCGGCCGTCATCGCCATTGGGCTGGCTTGGCTGGCATTCGTGCAAGTGCCGCAGGCCGACCGCGAGGCGCAGCTGCTGCGCCAATCCGCGCTAAAAGAGGCGCAATTCGGGCAGCTTGACGCCGGGCGCTTCCGCTCCTTCAGCGGCGGTGATGCGGTGTTCTACGCCGAACGGGTCGACCAGGAGGGCGTGTTGCACCATGTGTTCGTGCAGCGCGAGTCCGAGGGCCGAATCGAGGTAGCGCTCGCCGATTCAGCCACCTATTCCAAGGCCGCGCCCAACGGCGTTCACCTCGTGACCCTGTTCAATGGCCGGCGCTATGAAGGAGTCCCGGGGAGCAAAGATTTTCGGGTGATCGAGTTCAGAGAACACGGCATTCCCATTGCCACCCCCGCGGATGTGGCCGGCACCAAGGACCCAGACACCAAACCCACACGTGAGCTGCTCGGCTCCGACGCCCCTGCCGACATTGCACAATTGCAATTCAGGGCATCTACGCCACTTATGGCGCTTGTGCTGACCCTGGTTGCCGTGCCATTGAGCCGTCTGCGGCCGCGGCAAGGTCGCTATGCCCGCGTCGGTTTCGCCATCGTGGTGTATTTCGTCTATTCGAATTTACTGTCCGCCAGCAAGGTGTGGCTGGAGAAGGGCGACCTGACGCCGGCGATCGGCGTGTGGTGGGTGCACTTGGCGGCACTGGCGCTGGGGCTGTATCTGCTGCTGCGCGAGGCGAGAACGGCGTGAATATCCTCGACCGCTACCTGTATCGCACGGTGCTGGTCTACACGGCCATGGCGATGGGCGTGCTGCTGACGCTCGGCGCTCTGTTCTTGTTCATCAGTCAGCAGAGCGATATCGGCGTCGGCAGCTACAGCGCCGGAGACGCGTTTCTATTTACCCTGCTGAATTTGCCGCAGTCCGCATTCGAATTGCTGCCCATCGGCGCGATGATCGGCGCGTTGATGGGTCTCGGCAATCTTGCCTCGGGCAGCGAGCTGGTGGTGACACGGGCGTCGGGCGTGTCGGTGTGGCGCATTGCCTGGCCTGTGGGTCTCGCCGGCTTGACCCTGTCTCTCATCATGTATGGCATCGGCGAGTATGCAGCGCCGCCGATGGCGCAGTTCGCGAAACGCGAGAAGACCACGAATAAATTGGCGGATGTGAGCTTTGCGGGCTCGAGCAGCGCCTGGGTGAAGGACGGGAACCTGATTTTGCGGGTGCAAACCGGCGAGGTGGACCGCGCCTTCGGCGGGGTGTCGCTGTTCCAGCTCGATGGTCCGACCAAGCTGCGCTCGATCCAGCGCGCCGAGCGGATTTCGGTCGCCGATCCCGGGCGCTGGAGTCTGCACAATGTCGCGACCACACGCTTCGAAGACGATCACGTGGAGAGCGACCTGGTGAGCGGCATCATGATGGCGTCGACGGTCAATCCGGAATTATTGGGTCTGGCGGCCACCGATCCGCAAATGCTCACCCTGCGCGGCCTGGCCTCGTATATCGAACATCTACGCCGCAATAGCCTCGAAACCGCACCCTACGAGATCCACTATTGGTCTCGGATCGCCCATTTATTCGCAGTGATCGTCGTGACGCTGCTGGCACTGCCCTTCGTGTTCGGACCCTTGCGTACCACCGGCGCCGGCACGCGCACCGTCATCGGCGTGCTGCTCGGCGTGGTATTTTTCCTGATCACGCGCACCATCGAGAACGGCGGTCAGCTGTTCGGACTGAATCCGGCGCTGGTGGGATGGCTGCCCACCGCCGCGATCGGCCTGTGTACGCTGGTGGCCATTTCCAGAACCCGCTAGCGGCGACGCGGATCGCTCAGGCAGGCCGGGTGCGCTGTAGATGCACCACGCGTGTTTTCGACAGTCGATCGTGAAGCGCCGCATGCTCGGGATCGACATACAGCCATAACACGCCAAGCGCTGCCGGCGCCCAGGCGAGCACGCCGAACACGCTGCGCAGCGCCGCCGCTTTCAATAGCATGGGTTGGCCCGAATCCGCGACGGCGCGCAGATGCCAGGCGCGCATTCCCAAGGTTTGACCGCTGCGCAGCCAATTGATCAGGTAGTAGCCGACGATCACGGCGAGAAGTCCCGCCTGGTAAAGATAAAACCAGGCACCCGCCGTTCTGGATTCGAGCGCGACGCGATGATTCAGAAACACTGCGCACGAAGTAAAGATCACCAGCAGTGCAGCCAAGAGCAGACTGTCGTACAGCAACGCGGCCAAGCGGCGGCCGAATCCCGCGCTGCTGCCGCTGATCACGACTGCGGCGCGAGCGGGAGCGTTTTCTTCGGTGTTGGGCCAGCGGGGCCGGTCAGCGCCGCCGGCTTCTTGGCCCCCGGCGGCGGTTCTTTCGGCACCAGCAACTGTTCCAGCGGCCGGAACAGCGCGTCGAAACGGTAGGCGGCAATTTCGAATGCGCGGCCCGCGGTCTTGGCGTTGAGCGCCGCGTCCTTGCTCGCCTGGACTTGAATCCAGTGCTTGTCGCCGGCGGCGGCGCCGGTAATCGTCAGCACCTCGCCGTCGGTCAGGGTGACGGTCGCTACGGTTGCCTTGCTGAAATCAATACCGGCCGCGGGCGCCACGTCATCTGCGGTGAGTCCGTTGAAGGCGCTGGGCGAGGGCGCGAGCGCCGCGGTATCGGCAGCTTTGCGGCCCGGCGGCACACCATCCAGAGTGAAGCCGTCGGCAGCGGCGGCGGCCACTGCGGGCGGGGGCGATGCGCTTGTCACGACTTTTGTAGCGGCAGCGGTCGCCGCGCCGGCCGCCGCCATGCGCTGCACGCTGTACGCGGCTCCGGTCGCGGGCTTGATCGCAACACTTTGCACCTTCGCCGGCGCGATATCGAGCAGCCGCGCATCGATCCAAAAGCGCGGCTCGGCTTCGAATGAAATGCCGGGTTCGACACTGTAACTGGTGTTTTCGCCGCCGCGCCGCGCGAAGTTGCCTGCGCCGATGGGCTTGCCGATGATGACGCTGTGCTTGCCGTCTTTGGCGACGAAACCGATTTCCGCGCCGCTCGCTGCCGGCGCCGCGGGGTCTTCGACGCCGATAATGGGGAAACTCGCAGGATTCGAGGTCTTTTCCTCAACCAGCTTGGCGTCGCTCAATGCCAGCAGCAACTTGCGTAGCTTGGCCACATCGGCGGGATAGTCCGCACGCTCGGCCACCGTCCAGCGACCGGCTTGGGCTTGCAGCGTCACCGTGGGCGTGGGGCTGCCACGACGCACAGTCAACGCAGTAATGCTATCGAGCTCGCCCGCAAGGCCGGGCAGCAGGGCACCGCCGCGTGCGTCGCGCGGCAAATTGCGCTGCGTGCTCAAGTACAGGGCGCCCGAGATCGCGAGCACGGCGGCAATGAGCAGAGTGACGAATCGCCGGCGGCTCATGCGGCCCCCGATGGGGCCGTTCGGCGCCTGCGGCGCAGCGACAGAACGATCACACCGGCGATCGCGACCAGCAGCGGCGCCACGCCAATGTTCAGGATCTTGAGCCGTGTATTCAAGCGATTGATGTCGACATCCAGCCCGCGCTGGGTTTCGCGCAGCTGCTTGCGCACGCGTGCCTTCTCCGCAACGAAGCGCTTCAATTCCGCCTCCTGCTCGGGCGACAGTGCCAGCGAGGATTGGTCGTTGCGCTTGCTCTGCAGCTCGGTGAGCTTGGTTTCCGTCTGCTGCAGTTCGGCTTGCAGTTCCAAGGCCTTGCCGCGTAGGCGATCGTCCGCCTGGCGCTTGAGCGCTTCCACACGCTCAAACGGCCGCGAGAAGCTCGCGCGCCCGCGGACGCTGATCAGGGCGCTCGAGCCGCTCAAGTTGTCGAGAATGTTGGCCACCAGATCGCCGTTGTTGGCGAAGGCCTGCGCGACGCGTTGACCGAACATCTCGCGCATTTGTACCCACATGTAATCCATCAACAAATCCGTGTCGGCGATGATGACGATGTTGGCGGGTACGGTGGATTTGGCCAAATGAGCGAGCGGCGGACCGGCGGCGGGTTTTTGATCCGGCGGCGCGCCTTGCGGAAATGCGGACTCCAGCGGGCCGGAGACACGAGCCGCCAGCGTATAGCGGACACCGGTGGGCTTGAAGCCGTCGCGCAGGGTGGAGGGGTCGGTGAGTGCGGTGAATCGCGACGCCGGAATTGGCGCAGCGCTGGCCGAACTCTGCAGCAGGGGTTCGAAGTGGGTCTTGGCGCCGGCGCGCGCGGTGAGAAAGCCGGCGGTCGCGAGGTTGATCTTTTCGAGCGACGCCGAGACGACGTCTTTCTGATCCATCTCGCCGTGAGTCAGCCCCAAGATGCCGATGTGGCGCACCGGCGGTGCTTGCATGCTGGTGCGGACTTCCAGTCCGCGCTCCAGGTCGCCGATGACCTTGGTCGCATCATAGTCGACGCCCCACGCCTCGAGCAGCGGTTTGAGATCGGAAGAGTGATCCGCCATCGCGCCGCCGAGAGGATTCGACGGATCTTGGCCGGCAGTGTCCGCACCTGAATTCGGATCGACGAACAGCAATATTCTGCCGCCGCGCATGACGAACTGATCGATGGCGTACAAGGTCTTCGGCGCCAGGCGCTTCGGATGCACCAGCATCAGCACGTCGACGTCCTTGTCGATGTGATCGACATCGGCGGTCAGGGTGCGCAGTGTGAACAGATCCTGCAGTTGCGTCACGATCGGCCACGTCTCGCCCATCTGGCCCGTCGCGGGATTGAATTGTCCTTGCAG
>JANYIY010000328.1 GCA_025358615.1 Gammaproteobacteria bacterium
CGCGGTCACGCAGGGATCGGATCAGCCTCCCCGGCTGATCGTCTGCGAATATCACGGCGGCAAGAAGAACGCCGCGCCGGTCTGCCTGATCGGCAAGGGCATTACCTTCGATTCCGGCGGCATCTCCTTGAAGGACCCGCCTGCCATGGACGAAATGAAATTCGACATGAGCGGCGCAGCCACCGTTTTGGGCACTTTGCGCACGGTCGCCGAACTCAAGCTGCCCATCAATCTCGTGGTCATCGTTCCGACGTGCGAAAACATGCCGGGCGGCGGCGCTGTCAAGCCTGCCGACATCGTCACCAGCATGTCCGGACAAACCGTGGAGGTTCTCAACACCGACGCCGAAGGCCGGCTGATTCTTTGCGACGCCATTACTTACAGCCGGCGCTTCAAACCCGCGGCCGTAATCGATGTGGCGACTTTGACCGGCGCGTGCATCGTCGCGCTCGGCAACCACTACAGCGGTCTCATGAGCAACAACGAGACGTTGGCGCACGAGCTGGCAGCCGCGGGGCTGCGCGCCGACGACCGCGCTTGGCGCCTGCCGGTCGGCGAAGAATATGTCGAGCAATTGAAAAGCAATTTCGCCGACATCGCCAACGTCGGCGGCCGCGAGGGCGGCGCCAGCACGGCAGCCTCGTTCCTCTCGAAATTCGCCAAGGATCTGGCATGGGCCCATCTGGACGTTGCCGGTACTGCCTGGCTCAGCGGCGCGCAAAAGGGCAGTACCGGACGGCCGGTGCCCTTGTTGGTCGACTTCCTGCTCGATCGCACCGGGGCGACATGACGGATCGGGTGGATTTCTATGTTCTGACCAGCGCCGCCGCAAAACCGCGCTGGGCGTTCGCCTGCCGCCTGACTGAAATCGCTTATCTCAGAGATTTGAGCGTCGATATCGTCGCCGAAACGGCAGCCGACGCAGCCGCGTTGGATGATTTGCTGTGGACCTTCAACGAGAATTCCTTCATCCCTCACAAGCTTGCTCTCGATGCACACTCGCGCGATCTCGGTACGAAGGTTCACGTGACGCTTGATCCCGGGGAGACGCCCGCCGCGGATCTGATGGTCAACCTGACTGCCGGCCTGCCCGCTCACTGGGAGCGCTACGCACGCATTGCCGAAGTCATCGACGCCGATGAGGAGCGCCGCCGCCTCGGCCGCGAGCGATTCAAGTCGTATCGCGAGCTGAAGATCGAACTGCAAACACATGGATAAAGCGTATTCGCCCGCGGATATCGAGTCCCGGCTGTACGCCACATGGGAAGCCTCGGGATATTTCGCGCCGAGCGGCCGCGGACCTGCTTATTCCATCGCCATCCCGCCGCCCAATGTCACCGGCACCTTACACATGGGGCACGCCTTTCAGGACACCATCATGGATGCGCTCATCCGCCATCGGCGGATGCAGGGCTTCGATACCTTGTGGCAACCCGGCACGGACCATGCCGGCATCGCCACCCAAATGGTGGTGGAGAGACAGTTGAACGCCGCCGGCCAGAATCGTATCGATCTCGGACGTGAGGCGTTCATCGCGCGCGTCTGGGAATGGAAGGAGCGGTCGGGCGGCCAGATCGCCAATCAGATGCGCAGGCTGGGAGCCTCGGTAGATTGGCAGCGCGACCGCTTCACCATGGATGCCGGTCTGTCGAAGGCGGTGACCGAAGTCTTCGTGAGGCTGTACAAGGAAGGCCTGATCTATCGCGGCAAGCGCATGGTGAATTGGGATCCGGTGTTGAAGACCGCGCTATCGGATCTGGAGGTAGTGGCGGAGGAAGAAAACGGCAGCCTGTGGCATCTGCGCTATCCCTTGGCTACAGGGGATGGTTTTCTCATCGTTGCGACAACCCGGCCGGAAACCATGCTGGGCGACGCCGCGGTTGCCGTGCATCCGGACGATGAACGCTATCGCCATTTGATCGGCCGCCGCGTCCGCCTGCCGCTCACCACCCGCGAGATTCCCATCATCGGCGACACCTACGTCGACCCCACCTTCGGCAGCGGCTGCGTCAAGATCACGCCGGCACATGACTTCA
>JANYIY010000405.1 GCA_025358615.1 Gammaproteobacteria bacterium
TGTGCGCCGACCTGCAGACCATCCCGGACATTACTCGTCCACCGGATCGGATTCGCCAGGACGTGACGCGCAGCCCGGGCGGCGACAGCGGCCTGTTCTTGAACAACTGCATCGAATGCCACAGCAGCATGGACCCCATGGCGCAGGCGTTCGCTTACTACAACTACACTTATAACGTCGCCACCGATCCGACCGGCGCCGCGGGCAGCATCGTCTACACCGTCGGCCAGGTGCAACCGAAGTACTTCATCAACAACACCAATTTCCCGCAAGGGTTCGTCACCCCGGATGACAGCTGGGCCAATCGCATGCGCGGCGGCGTGAACTCGCTGCTGGGCTGGGATGCGACCCAGACGGGCAGCGGCAACGGCGCCAAGAGCTTAGGGACGGAGCTGGAAGGCAGTGCGGCCTTCGCCAACTGCCAAGTCTCGCGGGTATTCAAATATGTGTGCCTGCGCGCACCGAGCAATGGTGCGGACACCACCCAGGTCACCACGATGATGGCCTCGTTCAAGTCCAACGGCTACTCGCTGCGGCAAGTGTTTATTGACGCCGCTGTTTACTGCGCGGGGAACTAATCATGAAATTCAACACCTTTACTAGTTTGCGCCTCGCCGGCCTTGCCGCTGTCGCGTCTCTGGCATTGACGGCCTGCGGCGGCGGCGGTGCGCCCACGACGGCCACCGGCGCCACGGCCCCGACCGGCTCGGCAAACGCCTACACCGGCCCCGCGGCGGCCACTGCCGATGTGCAGGCCTTTGCGGTCAATTTCTGGGTCAATGTGCGCGTGCAAAATCGCTGCGGGCAGTGCCATAACGCGACCTCCCCGGCGCAGATGCCGAACTTCGCGCGCAGCGACGATGTGAACCTCGCCTATGCGCAAGCGAACACCGTGGTCAACCTGCAGCAGCCCTCGACTTCGCTCATCGTGACGAAGGTGAGCGGCGGGCACAATTGCTGGCTGGCCGATCCGAACGCCTGCGGCGAAATCTTGACCACCTGGATCAGCAACTGGGCCGGCGCCTCGGTGGGCGGCACGGGCACTCAGGTGCAGCTCAAGGCTCCGCCGGCGCAGGACGTCGGCTCCAGCAAGAACTTCCCGATGTCGCCGGCGGATTTCCAGGCAACGGTATACCCGCTGCTCACGCAATATTGCTCCAAGTGCCATGCGCCGGATGCGGCCACGCCGCAGTCGCCGTACTTCGCCTCGAGCGACATTAATCAGGCGTACCAGTACGCCATACCGAAGATGAATCTAAACACGCCCATCAGCTCGCGCTTCGTCAGCCGCATGGCCATGGATCAGCACAATTGCTGGACCGTGTGCGGCACCCTGGTGACCGACGCCGGCGTCACTACGGTGGGGCCGTCCACCAGCAGCGCCGGAATATTCCTGGCTAAGATTCAAGCCTTTGCCGGGATGGTGCCTACGACCGCCGTCGATGCGTCCTTGGTCAATAGCCAAGCGCTCACGTTGGCGCAAGGCACCATCGCCAGTGGCGCCAATCGCTTCGATTCCAACGTGATCGCCAAGTATGAATTCCAGACCGGAAGCGGCCTCGTGGCCTACGACACCAGCGGCGTCGACCCTTCAGCCGATCTGTCGCTATCGGGCAGTGTCAGCTGGGCGGGCGGTTGGGGTATCACGGTAGGCGCCGGCGGCAAGGCTCAGGCGTCGACATCGTCGAGCAAGAAGATCCATGACCTGATCGAGGCCACCGGCGAGTACACCGTCGAGGCCTGGGTTGCGCCTGCCTTGGTGGCGGCCGACAAGTCCTACATGGTCAGCTATTCGGGCGGCGATACCTTGCGCAATTTCACGCTGGGTCAGACCAACCAGAACTACGACTTCTTGATGCGCAGTTCCGGGTCCGACCTTAACGGCATGCCGCAATTGGCGACGCCGACCACCGCCATGGTGCTGCAGGCCACCTTGCAGCATGTGGTGCTCACCTATGATCCAGTCAACGGCCGTCAGATCTATGTGAACGGTGTGAGCACCAATGTGGCCGATCCGCAGAAGGGCGGCACTATCTCGAATTGGGACGATACCTTCGCACTGGTTCTCGGCAATGAAGTCTCGAGCGATCGTTCCTGGCAGGGACTCATCAAGTTCGTCGCCATTCATGATCGCGCGCTGACCGCACCGCAGATCCTGCAGAATTTCAATGCCGGCGTCGGACAGCGCTTCTTCCTGCTGTTCAATGTGGCGGCGACGACAGGCGTGTCCCAGGGCTACGTCATGTTCACGGGCGCTCAATACGATAGCGCCAGCTATCTGTTCACCGCGCCGACATTCATCTCGCTGGATCCGACGGCGAAGCCGGACAATGTCGTCATCAAGGGCATGCGCATCGGCATCAACGGCACCATTCCCACCGTCGGCCAGGCGTACAGCACCCTGGATACCAAGGTAATGGCGGCCAACTACACCGCCGCCGGTCAATTGCTGTCGAAGGTGGGTACGGTGATCGCCATCCAGAGCGGCCCGCTCACCGACCAGTTCTTCCTGAGCTTCGACCAGTTGGGGAGCAAGACCCACGTGACCACGGAGCCGGTGCCGATGCCAATCACGCTGAGCTATCCGCCGATGGCTGCTGCAGTCGGCGTGCGCACCTTTGCGCAGATCAATTCCAGCCTGTCGAAACTGACTGGTGTGCCGACGACGAACTCCTTTGTCATGCAGACTTATACGACGGTGCAGCAGCAGCTGCCCTCCGACCCGACCTTGGAGAGCTTCTCCTCGGCCAACCAGGTGGGTATCGCGCAGCTGGCGATCCAATATTGCAACACGGCAGTAAATTCGTCGGCAGCGGCACAGTTGTTCCCGGGCGTGACATTCAGCGCCTCGCTATTCGGGCCCACCGGTACCGCAGCGGGCGCCGGCCAGGTCAGCAGCGCGCTCGCGGCCAGGGTAATCGGCACCGGGCTCGCGAGCCAGCCGGCTCAGGCCACCGTCACCGGCGAGCTCAATGGGTTGATCGGCAAGCTCTGCACCTCGTCGTCGTGTACGACGTTGCCGCGAGTGCTGGCCGTGACGGCTGCGGCCTGCGCCGCCGCCCTCGGCAGTGCCGACGTAGTGATCAATTAAGCAGCAGACGAATCGAAGAGGTCTTTATATATGAGTAAGAAACCGCCCAAAGGTCTCGGACTGCACGAACCGCTCCGTCACCCGGATCATGCGCGCCCGCGGACGCGGCGCGAGTTCGTCGCGCAGGGGTTCATGACCGGCGCCGCGACGGTGGTAGGGCCTTCCCTACTAGGGCTGATGGCCGATCCGCGCATGGCGCGCGCCTCCGCCACCCTGCTGGATGGTCCCACTCAGGCTGCTGTCCTTGCTTGCGGCATTACCACCGGTGCGGGAAAGATCCCGTTCATTTGCTTCGATTTGGCGGGCGGCGGCAATATCGCCGGCTCCAACGTACTGGTGGGCGGCCCGAAAGGGCAGTTGGACTTCCTGTCGGTCGCCGGCTACAGCAAGCTAGGATTGCCGGGCAGCATGGTGCCGAATCCCAGCACCACCGGGAATTTCATCGATGCGAC
>JANYIY010000424.1 GCA_025358615.1 Gammaproteobacteria bacterium
TCGACCGTCAAGGCGAAGCTTAGGTTGGCCGCGGTGTATTCGTGGCCGCAGTACACGCGCGTAGCCGGCGGCAAGTCGCGCAGTTTGTTCAATGAGGCGTTCATTTGCTCAGGCGTACCCTCGAACATCCGGCCGCAGCCCGCGCTGAACAGCGTGTCTCCGCAGAACAGCGCGCCGTGCCCCCAAAAGGCAATGTGGCTTAACGTATGCCCGGGGACTTGCAAAATCTCGAAGGAAAGTCCCAAGTTCGGCAAATCACAGCGCTCGCCACCGTGCAGGGTGCGCGTACGCTCGGCAATTCGTGCATCGTCCGGACCGATCACGGGAACCTTCCTAAGTCGCAGCAGGTCGGGGACACCGCCGATATGATCGGGATGATGGTGAGTGAGTAGGATCGCGGCTAAGCTTGCGCCGCTGCGCTGCAACTCAGCGATGACCGGAGCGGCATCACCGGGATCGACCGCCACCACCTGGCCTGGGGCTTGTGGGGATTCGATCAGCCAGATGTAGTTATCGGCGAATGCGCGCACCGGGCGCACGTTAAGATGGGTGCTGTGATTTGACATTTTGCGGGCGTATTTAACCTGTAACATCCGAACTTCGCTAGTATTTTTGTTGGAGGGGCGTTTAGTTGGAAGCATCGTGCGACACAGCGTCGGCCGATTGGTTCGAGGGGCCTTTGGGTGCCCGCGTGCTGCGCGAAGAGGCCGCGTTGGCGCCGCTCGCCCTCGATGATGTGTTCGGCTTCGAACTGCTGCAAGTGGGCGCATGGGGAGCCGCGCGGCATTTGCTCGATGGGGCGCGCACTCAGCACACCACCTTGGTGGCGCCCGAGATGGGTCCCGGAGTGACTCTGTGTGCGCCGCTTGATTCGCTGCCCTTTAAGTCCGATTCCATCGACGCAATTTTTCTGCCGCACACGCTCGAGTTGATGGAGGATCCGTACGCGGTGCTGCGTGAGGCCGAGCGTGTGCTGGTGGCGGAAGGCTGCCTGATGATTTGCGGTTTCAACCCCTTCAGCGGCTGGGGCGTACGCCGCGCCTGCGCACAGTATTTTGGCCGGCCGGTGTTTCCGCCGCAGACGCGGCGCTTGCTGTCCGAGCGGCGGCTGCGCGATTGGGTGGCGCTGCTCGGCTTCGATGTCGCCAGTGTCTACGGCTATCTTGGGCTCTTACCCAGCAAGGGCCGGACCGTCGATGTCCGGCCGCGCGCTGCATTGACTGCCGGCGCCTACTTGCTCAAGGCGCGCAAGCGCGTTTCCACGTTGACTCTGGTGCGGCCGCGGCGGCGTGCCCGCCAGCGCGTGCTCATCGGCGCGGCCGAGCCCACCTCCAAAGTGGGGCCGTGATCCAAGTCGATATCTACAGCGACGGCGCCTGCCGCGGCAATCCCGGTCCCGGCGGCTGGGCGGCCTTGCTGGTCGCCGGCAAGGAGCGCAAAGAAGTCTCGGGTGCCGAAGCGGCGACCACCAACAACCGCATGGAGCTGATGGGGGCCATCGGCGGGCTGGGAGCGCTCAAGCGCCGCTGTGCGGTCAAACTCTATACCGATTCGAAGTACGTGCTGCAGGGCATCACCGAATGGCTGCCGAATTGGAAGGCGCGCGGCTGGCGCACCGCCGCGCGCGCACCGGTCAAGAATCAGGATTTGTGGCAGCTGTTGGACGCTGCGGTGCAAGAACAAGACGTCGAATGGCATTGGGTGAAGGGACATTCGGGACATGCAGGCAATGAATACGTGGATCAACTGGCGAACGTCGCCATCGATCGGCTGCTGGCGGTGCGCTAAATGAGGCAAGTCGTCCTTGACACCGAGACCACGGGGCTGGAAGTGGAACTGAAACACCGGGTGATTGAAATCGGCTGCATTGAGCTGGTCAACCGGCGGCTCACGGGGCGCACCTATCATCAGTACTTAAACCCCGAGCGCGACATCGACGAGGGCGCGCAACAGGTACACGGATTGAGCCGCGAGACCTTGGCCAAGGAGCCGACCTTCTCGCAGGTACACCCGCAGTTTCTGGAGTTCGTGCGCGATGCGGAGCTCATCATCCACAACGCGCCCTTCGACGTGGCGTTCTTGAACGCGGAGCTGGCGCGCATCGAGAACGCCCAGCGGCTGGGTGATTTGTGCCGCGTGCTCGACACCTTGGCGCTCGCCCGGCAGATGCATCCGGGGCAGCGCAATAATCTCGACGCGCTCTGCAAGCGCTACTCGGTCGACAATTCGCATCGCGATTTCCACGGCGCGTTGCTGGATGCGCGCATCCTTGCCGAAGTGTATCTGGCCATGACCGGCGGGCAGGCCAAGCTCACCTTGAGCGCTGAGTCCGACACGGCGCGCAGCCGCGCACGCCAGGCGGCGCCCATGCGCGAGGGCAGCATGCACCTCACGGTGATCCACGCCAGCGAGGGTGAGATGGCCGAGCACAACCTGGTGCTGGCGCTGCTCGACAAGGCGTCGGGCGGCCAAACGGTGTGGCGGAAATTGTGAAGCTGTTGGTCACCGGTGCGGCCGGCTTCATCGGATTTCACACCGCGCGGCGGTTGCTCGAACGCGGCGATGAGGTGGTCGGTCTCGACAATCTCAATGCTTACTACGACCCCGCCCTGAAAGCGGCACGTCTGGACATACTTCGCCAGTATCCCGCATTTCGTTTCGTGAAAGCGGACCTCGCCGACCGGGAGTCGATGGATATTTTATTCCAGGCGGAGAAATTTCAGCGCGTGGTGCATTTGGCGGCGCAGGCCGGCGTGCGGTACTCCATTACCCACCCGCATGCCTACGTGCAGAGCAATGTCACGGGGTTTTTGCATGTGATCGAGGGCTGCCGGCACAACGCCGTGGAGCATCTGGTCTACGCCTCCACGAGTTCGGTGTACGGGTCGAATACACGCATGCCGTTCTCGGAACAACAGAATGTCGATCACCCGCTCACCTTGTACGCCGCCACCAAGAAAGCGAATGAACTGATGGCGCACAGCTATTCCTCGTTGTACGGCTTGCCGACCACGGGATTGCGCTTTTTCACGGTGTACGGCCCGTGGGGCCGACCCGATATGGCGCTGTTCCTGTTCACCAAGAATATTCTGGCCGGCGCACCCATCGATGTGTTCAACGGCGGCCATCATCAACGAGATTTCACCTACATCGACGACATTGCGCAGGGCGTCATTGCCGCGCTCGACAAGGCGGCGGCGCCCGACCTTAAGTGGGATTCCGATGCGCCCGATCCCGCGACCAGCAGCGCACCGTATAGAATATACAACATTGGCAATCAGCGCCCGGTGGCGTTGCTGCGCTACATCGAGGTGCTGGAGCAATGCCTGGGAAAGCAGGCGCAGAAGAACTTGCTGCCGATGCAGCTCGGCGATGTGCCGGACACGTGGGCGAACGCCGACGCACTCGCGCGGGACGTGGGCTACCGTCCGGGCACTGAACTAGAATTGGGTGTGAAGAATTTCGTCGAATGGTATCTTTCCTACTACCATCCTCCCTCTCAAAGTTGATCTCATGGTCATGACCGCATTGAATTCTTCTCTGAGCGAATGGGGCGCCGTCGCCGCGCATGCCAAGGACTTGAGCCAAGCGCATCTGCGCGATCTGACCGCCGCCGACCCCAAGCGCTGGCAGAATTTTCACGTCGAGCAGGACGGCTGGCTGCTGGATATCTCGCGGCAACGCATCACCGCCAAGACGCTGTCACTGCTGTTCGATCTGGCGCGCGCGGCGCAGCTGCCGGCGCGAACGGCTGCCATGTTTCGCGGTGATCCGATCAACAGCACTGAACAGCGTGCGGTGCTGCACACCGCGCTGCGCTCGGACTTCGCCGGACCGAAGGCCGTTCAAGCGGAAGTGGCCGCCACCCGCAAGCAGCTGGTCGATTTCGTGGCAGCGGTGCGATCGGGCAAGAAGCTCGGCGTGACAGGCAAGAAATTCAAACATGTGGTGAACATCGGCATCGGCGGCTCGGATTTGGGTCCGCTTTTGGTGTGCGATGCGCTGCGCCACGAATGGAGCGGCGATCTCACCCCGCATTTTGTTTCGAATGTGGATCGCACGCAGCTGGAGGATCTGATCCGCAGCATCGATCCGGCCGAAACGCTGGTGATCGTGTGCTCCAAGACCTTCATCACGCAGGAGACGCAGGCCAATGCCAACGCGGCGCGTGCCTGGATCGTCGGCGCCTTGGGTGAGAAGGCTGCGGCGAATCACTTCGTTGCCGTCTCGACCAATGCGGCGGCCATGGATGCATTCGGAATTGCCGCAGAGCATCGCTTCACCATGTGGGATTGGGTGGGCGGCCGCTATTCGGTGTGGACGGCGGTGGGCCTGGTCGCCGAATTGGCCATCGGCAGCGAGCGCTTTCAAGAATTCCTGCGGGGCGCGAGCGATATGGACCGGCATTTTACGACGGCTCCCTTCGAGAAGAACCTGCCTGTACTCATGGGCCTGCTCGGCGTGTGGAACCGAACCTTTCTAAAGCTGCCGACCCTGGCGGTGCTGCCCTACGACCAGCGTCTGGCGCGGCTGCCCGCGTATCTGCAACAGCTGGAAATGGAAAGCAACGGCAAGTCGGTGTCGCTTGCC
>JANYIY010000446.1 GCA_025358615.1 Gammaproteobacteria bacterium
TGCATCGACAACGGCATGCCGGTCGTGGTGATGGCAGCGGAGGCGCTGGGGGTGACGGGCTACGAGACCCGCGATGAGCTCAATGGCAACGCCATGCTCAAGCAAAAGATCGAATCGATTCGCCTCAAGGCGGGTCCCGCGATGAATCTGGGTGACGTGAGCAAAAAGGTCGTGCCCAAAATATGCTTGGTGGCGAAGCCTCAGGCGGGCGGCCAGATTTGCACCCGCACCTTTATCCCCCATGACTGCCATTCCGCAGTCGGAGTATTGGGCGCGGTGACGGTGGCGACTGCCGCTGTCCTGCCGGGCAGCGTCGCTAATCGCTACGCGGTCGTGCCGCCCGGCCTGCTGAAGTCGGTGTCGGTTGAACACCCCAGCGGCGAATTCAGCGTGCTGCTGACCATGAATGCCGCGAATCCGACTGAAGTGTTGAATGCCGCGCTGCTGCGCACGGCGCGTCTCATCATGCGCGGCGAAGTTTTCGTACCTTCAAGTTCAGACGCGAAAGGGTGACCCGATGATTGGACAATCCGGAATTGCGGTGCGACACGTAACGCGGGCCGATGCGGCGAGCGTGGCCGAGCTCTCGAAGTATGGCGTCGCTACCATTCATGAGGCGATGGGGCGGATGGGGCTGATGGAGACGTATATGCGCCCCATTTATCCCGGCGCCAAGGTTTGCGGCACCGCTGTCACCATATTTGCCCATCCCGGGGACAATTGGATGCTGCATGTGGCTGCGGAACTGCTGCAACCCGGCGATGTGGCGGTGCTGGGGGTGTCTTCTGGCAACAGCGACGGCATGGTCGGCGATTTGCTGGCCACTTCGTTTCGCGCACACGGAGCGCTGGGCCTGGTGATCGATGCCGGTTGCCGCGATGTGGCGGATCTGCGCGACATGGGGTTCCCTGTCTGGTCGAAGGCCGTTCACGCCAAGGGCACGGTGAAGGCCACTCTAGGATCGGTGAACACGCCCATTATTTGCGCCGGAGCGCTGGTGCACCCGGGGGACGTGGTGATCGCGGACGACGATGGCGTCGTGATCGTGCCCAAATTGCAGGCAGCCCGTGTCGCCGCCGCGGCCGGAGCCCGTGAAAAGAAAGAGGCCGGCACTCGTCAACGCCTCGGGGCAGGGGAGTTGGGCTTGGATGTGTACGCCATGCGCGAACCACTGGCCCAGGCGGGCCTGAAGTATTTCGCCAGCGAAGCCGATTGGCAGAAAGAGCTGCAGAAATGACTGACGTCGCCAAAAATCCATCGAAGGGCTGTCTGCCTCCCGATCCGAATCCGCTCAAGCCGGCCTTACTCCTGCCGCCAGGTGCCTGCGATGCGCACTGCCATGTATTCGGGCCGGCGCGCAAATTTCCCTATTCGGCAGACCGCAGCTACACCCCTCCCGACGCACCGGTTGAGAATTTGCGCAAGCTGCATGCGCTCCTCGGCATCGAGCGCGCCGTGATCGTGCACGCCAGCTGTCATGGAACGGAGATGGCCGTCACTCTGGATGCGATCGCCTCGAGCGGCGGCAGCTATCGGGGTGTCGCCTGCGTCGAGGACTCGGTGACGGACATGGAACTGCAGCGTCTGCATGCGGGGGGAATTCGGGGTATCCGCTTCAATTTCGTCAAACACTTGGGCGGCGTCCCCGATCTCGAGGTGTTTCATCGCTTGGTGGCGCGCATCAAGCCCATGGGTTGGCACGTGGTCCTGCATTTCGACGCCGAGGACATCTTGACGCAGCAAGAATTGCTGCGGCGTATCGACGTGCCATTCATCATTGATCACATGGGGCGGGTGAAGGCGGCCGAGGGTCTGGAGCAGCGTCCATTCCAGCTGCTGCTCGAGTTGTTCCGCAACAATCCGCTGGCATGGGTCAAAGTCTGCGGCTCGGAGCGTGTGTCGGTGGGCAAGCGGCCGTTTCACGATGCCGCGCCGTTCGCGCGCGCGCTGATCGTGGTGGATTCGGCGCGCATCCTCTGGGGTACCGACTGGCCGCATCCGAACATCACCAAGGACATGCCGGATGACGGCGAGCTGGTGGATTTATTCGCCGAGATTTGTCCGGATGCCGCAGAGCGGCGGCGCATCCTCGTGGATAATCCCAGCCGCATGTACTGGACCGACTGAACAAGGGTTTAGACATGATCATCGACTGCCACGGCCACTACACCACCGCGCCCGGCGCCCTGCAGAAATTCCGCGATCAGCAAATCGCCGGCCTCAAGACCGGTCTGGACGTGCCCTTGAGCGCGCAAACCAAGATCGGCGACGATGAGATTCGCGACAGCCTGGAAAACGCCCAGCTGAAATTGCAGCGTGCCCGGGGCACGGACTTGACCATCTTCTCGCCGCGCGCGTCAGCCATGGCGCATCACATCGGCAACGAAACCACCAGCCGCCGCTGGACCCAGGCCTGCAACGACTTGATACAGCGCGTGGTCGGGCTGTATTCGGATAATTTCATCGGTGTATGTCAGTTGCCGCAGTCGCCCGGGATTGCGCCGGTCAACAGCGCGGCGGAACTCGAGCGCTGCGTCAAGGAGTTGGGGTTTGTCGGATGCAATTTGAATCCGGACCCCTCCGGGGGCCATTGGACCTCACCGCCGCTGACCGACCGGCACTGGTATCCGCTGTACGAGAAGATGGCTGAACTGGATGTGCCCGCCATGGTTCATGTGAGCTCCTCGTGCAATGCGAACTTTCATGCCACCGGTGCGCACTACATCAATGCCGACACCACCGCCTTCATGCAGTTTCTGAGCAGCGACCTGTTTGCCGATTTCCCCACGCTCAAATTCATCATCCCGCACGGCGGCGGCGCGGTGCCCTACCACTGGGGACGGTACCGCGGCCTTGCCCAAGATATGAAGCGCCCGTTGCTGAAGGACTACTTGTTGAAGAACGTGTTCTTCGACACCTGCGTCTATCACCTGCCGGGCATCGAACTGCTGCTCAAGGTCATTCCCACCGACAACATCATCTTCGGCTCCGAAATGGTCGGAGCGGTGCGCGGCATCGACCCGGAGACGGGCCAGTACTACGACGACACCAGGCGCTACCTGGATGCGCTCAAGTTAAGCGATGCGGACCGTCACAAGATATTCGAGGGCAATGCGCGGCGCGTGTTTCCGCGCCTCGACGCCAAGCTTGCAGCTGGGTGATTTTGACCGGGTCCCAGAGCAAGGGGTGACAGCAAGCCGGAAGCCAACAAAAAGGCGCAGTTGGCTTCCAGCTTCCTGTCACTCCTTGCACTGATGGTGACCGCTCAATATCACCGCACTGTTGTCGCAGATCTTGGTCGCGACGTGTCGTTCGTGGGCACTGGACGTACATCGAGTAATGAGCACCGCTCGATACTTTCGTCACCGCGACACTGACTGGCCAGTGCCCAGCCAGTGTCACTGTGGCGAAGTACTTGCGCTGTACACGATCTTGCCGCCCACCATGGTCGTGACGACCCGGGTCTTGGCGATGCTGTCAGGCGCCACCGTAAATATGTCCTGCGAGAGCACGGCAAGATCCGCCAACTTGCCCACTTCCAGCGTGCCCACCTGTTTGTCGGAAAAGGCGGCGAACGCGGAGCCTTGGGTGTAGGCACGAACCGCGTCGGCCACGCTGATGCGCTCCTCGGGCACGTAGCTGCCTCCGGTGAGGCGCGCGCCGCCTTGTGCAGCGCCATCCAAAGACGCGCCTAAGATGCCGGCCGTATCAGCGGATTTCCAAATCTGACGCGTGGCGGTTTCTTGAATGGACACGAAGGGATCCGGTGGCCAGGTGCAAGGCCAGTCGCTGCTGAAGGCCAACACCGCGCCACTTTGCTGTAGCGAATGCCAGCGATCCGAGGGGACGATATCGGTGGGATCCAGATTCAGTCCCTCATCGCCGCAGCAGAACGTGGGTTGCATGTCGGCGATCACCGAGAGCTTGGCGAAGCGCGGCAGGTCTTCGGCATCAATGAGATCGGCATGCTCGATTCGCAGACGCCGATCCTTGGGGCCGTGCGCTTTTTCCAAGCGTTCGTAGGTGTCCAATATCATGTGCACGGAATCGGCTCGCAGCGCATGGGTCATGAGTTGATAGCCGCGCGAATCCAGTTCCATGATTAGCGCTTCGTAACTACGCGGCGCATACACCAGCGGCGGGATCAGGCCGCTGCCTCCATCGGCAAAAAACTTAACAAGGTTCGCCGACACCCAGTCATCGTGATACAAGCGACGTGCCTCTTCCAGATCCGCTAGAAAGGCGGGCCACAGATGATGCTGCACGGCCACCGCGCCAAAGCTGGTACGCGTGCGTACGGTGAGTGTGCCGCGATCGCGCAGCGTGCCGTACAGGCTGATCTCGGCCAGATCGCCGGTTGCGTTCACCACGCTGGTGATGCCGAAACTGTTCAAGTAATGAGTGGCGGCTTCCACCATGGACAGCTGTTCCTCCACCGGCACCTGGACGGCGACGGCTCGGGCCGCGAGTTGCATGGCGGCCTCGAGCAGGATGCCGCTTGGGTGTCCGCTGGCGTCGCGGATGACGCCGCGCTCTTCGTCCGCATCCTTGACCGGCACATCCGTTATGCCGGCCATGATCAAGGCGGCGGCGTTCAGCCACACCGCATGTTCGGAGGTGTTGTGGACCACCACGGGCCGATCGGGCACGGCCTGATCGAGCAACGCGTGGGTGGGGGTGGAGGGCGGCACAGTGTTGAAGTCGGCGCGCACGAATATCACGGCGTCCTTGGGATGGGCAGCGGCATATTCCTTGAGCCGAGCGATCAGCAGCTGCGGTTTTTCCGCCGTAATGCTGGATTCGGGAGTGGAGAGATTCAATCCATGCAACGCAAAGGCGCCGTACAGCAAATGGGTGTGCGAGTCGACAATGCCGGGGATGACCGTTTGGCCATGCAGATCGATCACTTGGGCTTTGCGGCCGCGGTGTTTCAAAACAGCCGTGTCGCCGCCCACCGCCTCGATGCGGGTTCCCGTCACCGCCAA
>JANYIY010000453.1 GCA_025358615.1 Gammaproteobacteria bacterium
GGCCAGCCGCCGCCGCGGCGAGCAGTTGGCCGCGGCGAAATTGCTGGAGCTGCTGCCCGCTCAGATGCGTAAATCGCCATGACTACCGCTGTGTTTCGCGCCGGGCATGTGGCCATCGTCGGCCGGCCGAATGTCGGAAAATCCACTCTGGTGAATGCCTTGGTGGGCCGCAAGGTGTCCATTGTCACCGCCAAGCCGCAAACCACGCGGCATCGCATCCTGGGGGTGGTCAATCGCCCCGAGGCACAGCTCGTATTGGTCGATACGCCGGGACTGCACGAGTCGACGCGCCGTGTGATGAATCAATATATGAACCGCGTTGCCATTTCATCCTCCCAGGATGCCGATGTCATCCTGTTCGTGATCGAGGCCATGCGCTTCACCGACGAGGACGAGTGGGTCTGGCAGCGGGTCAGGGGTCTGAAGCAGCCGCTGTTTCTGGTCATCAACAAAGTCGATCGTGTGTTTCCCAAGGAGCAAATGCTGCCCTTTCTCGAGGAAATGACGCAGCGCATTCCGGCATCCGGCATCATCCCGATATCGGCAATGCAGACCGACAACCTGGAGCGGCTGGTCGATGTCATCGGTTCGCGCTTGCCGATATCGCCGCCGCTGTTTGCCTCCGACGTCGTTACCGATCGCGATGAACCGTTTCATGCGGCCGAAATCGTGCGCGAGAAGCTCACCTTGAAATTGCGCGAAGAATTGCCCTACGGCATCAATGTGCAGATCGAGCGCTTTGCGGACGAGAACAACCGCATCATGATCAATGCAGTGATCTGGGTGGAAAGAGCCGGCCAGAAGGCCATCGTCATCGGCCAGGGCGGCGAGCGGCTGAAGGAAATCGGCCGGCTGGCGCGCATCGAACTCAACGATCTTTGGCAGCGCTCGGTGCATCTCGAGCTGTGGGTCAAGGTCAAGGAAAACTGGGCGGACAGCGAAATGGCGCTGCGCCAGTTTGGGTACGACACGTTGTGATCGGCGTGAGAAGGCCGCCCGCAGCTGGGCCACCCGCACGGCGCGTGTGGCTGGCGCCGGCCTTCGTGCTGCACCAATATGCCTATCGCGACACCAGCCGCATCGTAGAAGTGTTCACCAGCGATTATGGGCGACTCACGCTGTTCGCGCGCGGCGCCAACGGACCCAAATCCACACTGCGCGGCGTGCTGCGGCCGTTCCAGAGAATGCTGGTATCCTGGTCCGGCAAAGGCGAGGCGTGCCAGCTGGTGACGGCGGAAATCGACGGCCTGGTCACAGGCCTTGCGCCAAATCGGCTCATGAGCGGATTTTATTTGAACGAGCTGCTGTTGAAGCTGACGCAGCGCTGCGATCCTCATCCGGAGATTTTCTCATCCTATGCGTCATGCATGCAGGCGCTGTGCGATGGCGCCATTGAGGAACCGGCTCTGCGCCGCTTCGAGAAACACTTGTTGGATGATTTGGGTTATGGCCTGGAACTCGCGACCACGGGCGAGGGAGCGCCGGTGCTGCCTGATCGCTACTATCGATTCGCCGTGCAAAGCGCGCCGCAGCTGTGCGTGGCTGAGTCTCCGGGTGCGGTCTACGGTCAATCCCTGGCGGATCTGCAGGCGGAGAGCTTCGGCGACGTCCGTTCGCTGCGCGATGCCAAGCGGCTGTTGCGCGCAGCCATCGACGCCTGTCTCGATGGGCGCACCCTGAAATCGCGCGAGGTCGCTCTGGCCCTGCGCCACCGCGAGCCCGTGAACCCACCCGCGCGCATGGAGATCCCATGAGCGGCGGCGTGCTGCACGCGGGCATCGCCTTGGGCGTGAACATCGATCATGTGGCGACGCTGCGCCAGGCGCGCCGCGGCCGCTACCCGGATCCGGTATACGCGGCGCTGATCGCCGAGGAGTCGGGTGCCGACAGCATCACTCTGCATCTGCGCGAGGATCGGCGTCACATTCAGGATCGCGATGTGACGGCAATGCGCGAGGCCCTGCAGACGCGCATGAATCTCGAAATGGCGGTCACCGACGAGATGATACGAATCGCGCAGAAGGTGTTGCCGCAGGATTGCTGCCTGGTACCCGAGTCGCGCCAGGAGATCACCACCGAAGGCGGTTTGCACGTGCTGGGACAGGCCGCGCGAATCGGTGACGCCGTCAAGGCGTTGGGCGCCTCGGGCATTCGTGTGTCCTTGTTCATCGATCCGGATCCCGAGCAAATCGAGGCGGCACAGCGCGCCGCCGCTCCGGTGATTGAATTGCACACGGGAACCTATGCCGATTCCACGGGCGCCGCCCGTGCACGCGAATTCGAAAGGCTGTGCAGCGCCGCCAAATTTGCCGCCCGCTTGGGACTGGTCGTAAACGCGGGCCATGGCCTCAACTATCACAACGTCGAACCCATTGCCGCCATTCCTGAGATCGTCGAGCTCAATATCGGCCATGCCATCGTGGCGCGCGCCGTTGTCGACGGTCTGGCGAAAGCCGTGCGCGACATGAAACAGCTGCTGCGTGCGGCGCGCGCTTGATGATGTCGCGGGCTTGAGCGAGATGGCGCGTGCTGCATGATCTTCGGTATCGGCATCGATGTGCTCAAGGTCGAACGCATTGAACGGGTTTACGAGAAGCACGGCGAACGGTTTCTGTCGCATCTTTTGCTGCCGGAGGAGCGCGCTCAGTTCGAACGCACCGCGCGGCCGGTCAGATTCATCGCCATGCGTTTTGCCGCCAAGGAAGCCATTGTCAAAGGCATGGGTACGGGTTTTGCGCACGGCGTATGGATCCGCGACATAGGGGTGGTGCAGAATTCCTGGGGCAAGCCCGAGGTGGTGTACTCGGCACGCGGCGCCAAGGTGCGCGATGCTTTGGGCATCGGCGAAGGACACGTAACACTGACCGACGAAGCAGGTCTGGTGGTCGCGGTCGCCGTGCTCATGCGCAAGGTAGCGGAGTGAACGCGCCCGCATGAACACCCTGATATTCGACATTGAGACGGTGCCCGATACGGATTTGGGCAGGCGTCTGTACGGGCTCTCCGGCCTGTCCGACGAGCACGTGGCGCAGATCATGTTCACCAAGCGTCGCCAGGAAACCGGCAGCGAATTTCTATCGCACGAGCAGCATCGTGTCGTCGCGATCTCGGTGGTGATGCGCGCCAGAGACTCCCTCAAGGTATGGAGCCTCGGCGAAGAGACATCTTCCGAGAAGGATTTGATCGAGCGCTTCTTCGATGGATTGGACAAGTTCACTCCGGACCTGGTGTCTTGGAACGGCGCGGGATTCGATCTGCCGGTGCTGAACTATCGCAGCCTGCTGCACGGCGTGACGGCGGCGCGCTACTGGGAGACCGGCGATTCCGACCACAGTTTCAGGTTCAGCAATTACCTGAGCCGTTTCCACTGGCGGCATATGGACCTGATGGATATTTTGTCGGGCTTCCAGGGCCGGGGCAGGGCGAGCTTGAACGACATTGCGACCTTACTGGGCTTTCCAGGCAAGGTGGGCATGCATGGCGCCGACGTTTGGCCGGAGTACCTCAAAGGCGGCCTTGCGCGCATTCGTAACTATTGCGAGACGGATGTGCTCAACACCTATTTGATTTTTTTGCGTTTTGAGCTGCTGCGCGGACATCTGAACGCCGCTGAGCATGCCCATGAAGTCGCGCGTGTTCGAAAATTGCTCGACGATTCACCGGCTGCGCATCTTAAGGAGTTTGCGGCGGCGTGGCTCGCGGCCTGAAATCCTCGGAGGTCCGCGAGGCCGACGTCGTGGATCTTGCCCATGATGGGCGCGGTGTCGCGCGAGTCGATGGCAAAGCCGTCTTCATCGACGGCGCGCTGCCGGGCGAGCGCGTGCGCTATCGCCTGCTCAAGCAGCGCCGGCAATTGGACGAGGCGGGATTGGTCGAGGTTCTCATCGCCTCGCCGGATCGCGTGGCGGCGCGCTGCGCGCACTTTGGAATTTGCGGCGGCTGCTCGCTGCAGCATCTAGCGCCGGCGGCTCAGATAGCGGCGAAACAGCGGCAGCTGCTCGACAATTTGCAGCGCATCGGCCGGGTGCAGCCTGAGCAGGTGCTGGCGCCGCTGCGCGGACCGGAGTGGGCTTACCGGCGCCGTGCGCGGCTTGGCGTCAAGTATGTGCACAAAAAGGGCCGCGTGCTGGCCGGCTTCCGCGAACGTGAGAAACCGTATCTCGCCGACATACAGCGCTGCGAGGTGTTGCTGGCGCCGCTGGCCAATTTGCCGCGGGATCTTGCGGCGCTGGTGGAGACGCTGGCGTTGCGCGAGAAAATACCCCAGGTGGAGGTGGCGGCGGGGGATGAGTCGACCGCCTTGGTGTTCCGCGTCATGGAGGCGCCCGGCACGGCGGATATTGAAAAAATCGCGTCCTTCGGCGTGCAACAGGGCGTGCAGATCTTTTTGCAGACCGGCGGTCTCGACACCGTTCGTCCATTGTCGTCCGGCCAGGTGCCCACCGCGGGCCAGCCGCTGAGTTACGCAGTCGATGCCGGCCGCGTGGTCATCGAATTCGGGCCGGTGGACTTCATCCAGGTCAATCGCGCGATCAACGCCTCGATGGTGGATACGGCAATAGCTCTGCTGCAGCCCTCCGAGGGCGATGTCGTGCTCGACCTGTTCTGCGGGCTGGGGAATTTCACCTTGCCGCTGGCGCGCCGTGCCCAAAGAGTAGTGGGGGTGGAGGGCGATTCGCCGCTGGTCGGCAAGGCGCGGGCCAACGCGCTGCGCAACGGCATTGGCAACGCGACATTCTTTATGGAGAATCTATTCGAACCGGCGCAGTTCGGAGCGTGGGCAAAGGAACGCTACAATTTGGTGTTGCTCGACCCGCCACGCGCGGGCGCAGCCGCGCTGCTCGAGCGGATGGCGCATTGGCGCCCGCGCCGAGTCGTGTATATTTCCTGCCATCCGGGGAGTTTAGCGCGGGACGCTGAGATCTTGGTGCATACCCAAGGGTTCAAGCTCACCTGCGCAGGGGTGATGGATATGTTTCCGCATACGACGCACGTCGAATCGATCGCAGTGTTCGAGGGTCCCGCATGAGCCTGGGTCCGCTGATGGTGGACATCGCCGGTACGGACTTGAGCGCCGAGGACATCCGTGTGCTCGAGC
>JANYIY010000013.1 GCA_025358615.1 Gammaproteobacteria bacterium
CCTGGACGCTGCGCGGCGGACTGTTCGATCTATCAAATGTTCCCAACAGTGTGCATCTCGATCCTGGCTTTCACGAATTCCAATCCATACTCGAACTCGAAAAGCGGCATCAGATCGCCGGTCTCCCCGGCCGGCTGTTGCTTACGGTATTCAGCAGCCGTGGGCGCATGGGCCTGCTCGATGAGGCGGTTGATGTCGCCAACCGCACGGCGACGGCGGTGGATATCGCCGCGGTCCGCAGTTATCGCAGCCGCGGCGGTGCCAGTCTCAACGTCGAACAGCAGTTGACGTCCGACGTGGGAGCCTTTGCGCGCGTGGGCAAGGCTGCGGGGAATGTCGAGCCCTATGAGTTCACGGACATCGATCGGACAGTCTCCGTTGGGCTATCCTGGCAGGGGACGTCGTGGCATCGGGCCGATGACACCCTCGGACTGGCCGCGATCAACAACGGTATCTCCGCCGCCCGCCGGCGTTTTCTCGATGCCGGCGGCCTCGGAATTCTGGTGGGCGACGGGCGGCTGCCGCATCCAGGCCCCGAGCAAATCCTCGAAAGCTACTATTCTCTAGCGGTACTCAAGGCCGCTCACCTCGCCTTCGATTATCAATGGATCAATCACCCTGCCTACAACCGGGATCGCGGACCGGTATCGGCGGTGGCGCTGCGGTTGCACGCCCAGTTTTGAACATCGCGGCCAGGACAAACCTAGCGTGACGACGGAAACATGGCGCATAGTGCCGCTTTCGGCCGATCCGCCCAATTGGATTAAAATTTATGAAATTAAACGTCCTCGGCGTCAGCCTGATACTGACCGCGCTCGGCTGCAGCGCCTTTTTCGGCAGTGCGTTCGGCCTCGAATTGAGTGCACTATCGAACACCGATGCCTCCGCCGGACTGAAAAAGGCCCTTACTCAAGGCATCGATCTCGCGGTGGGAAAGCTCGGGGTAACCGACGGCTTCCTGAAGAATCCAAAGGTGAAAATAGATTTGCCGCCGAAGCTCGCGAAGGCTGAAGGGATGATGCGAATGCTCGGCATTGGCGATCAACTCGATCAGCTCGTCACGTCGATGAACCGCGCCGCCGAAGCGGCGGTGCCGGAAAGTAAGGTGCTGCTGAAACAAGCGCTGAAGCAAATGACTCTCGAAGACGCGAAACGAATTTTGACCGGCGGCGACGATGCCGCGACGCAGTATTTTAAGCAGGTCACATCGTTACAGCTGAAGGCCAAATTCGCACCCATCATCGGCCGCGCCACGGCGAAAGTGAAATTGGGAGAAACCTACGATGCGCTGGCGAAGAAGGCCGTGTCGATCGGCGTGCTCAAACCCGAGGACGCATCGTTGCAATCCTATGTTACCGATAGAACCCTCGATGGCCTGTTCGTGATGATGGCAGAGGAGGAACGGGCCATTCGCAAGGACCCGTTGGGCCAAGCCAGCAGCTTGCTGAAAAAGGTTTTCGGAGCGATACACTAAGCGCAACATCGCTGCCCGGGCTGCATCGGCTCAGTACCATCAACCGGCAATGCGGCGGTTGCGTTCGACGTTCATCGATCAGTGCTTTAAAAAAATAAGGAGATTACCGTGGGATTAGCTACAGAATTTAAAGAATTTGCGATGAAGGGCAATGTGGTTGACCTGGCAGTCGGCGTGATCATCGGCGCGGCCTTTGGCAAGATCGTTTCGTCCCTGGTGGGCGACATTTTCATGCCGGCCTTGGGCAAGCTCATTGGCGGGATCAACTTCTCGGATCTGGCAGCGGCTCTGGGCAAAGACCCTACGGGCAAGGAGGTACTGATCAAGTACGGCGCTTTCCTGCAGACCATCTTTGATTTCGCCATCATTGCGCTGGTGCTGTTCTTCGCCATCAAGGGAATCAACAAGCTCAAGCAGCCGGTTCCTGCGGCACCCGCCGCACCCGCGCCGCCGGCCAAGAGCGAAGTACTTCTCGAGGAAATCCGCGACTTGCTCGCGCGCCGCGCTTAAGCCTCGCCGCGTTCATATCTTGACCAAAGACCAGGCGGGGATGTGCCGCGCCTGGCGAAGGAGCATCAACATGGGATTATTCGACGGATTGCTGGGCGGAGTGGTGGGTGCCGAAATGGCAACCGTGGTCAACGGCCTGATCGAAAAGCATGGCGGCATTCAGGGCATCGTCGCGCAGCTGGAACAACAGGGCCTGGGCGGCACTGTGCGTTCCTGGGTGGGGACCGGCGCCAACCTGCCCATCACCCCTGATCAGGTTCATCAGGCCTTTGGCTCCGACGCCGTGAAGCAGATGGCGGCCAGGCTCAATATCACACCTGAGGACTTGGCGGCGAAGCTGTCGCAGGTCTTACCGCAGGCAATCGACAAGCTCACGCCCGGCGGCGTGGCCGTCAAGAGCTGATCGCTCGAGTCGCGCCTCCCTAAGCCAGCGCCAAGGTCCAGGCGACGAACAACAGCGCTACGGTGGCAGCGCCGGTGAGGATCTGCAGGCGCCTGCCGTGATCGCGCGGGATACCCGCGCGTGCATAAATCCAGCCAAAACCCAAACCGAAAAGAAAGCCGAGCCCGTGCCCGAGAACATCCACATGTTCGGTACCCGCGCCCAGCAAGGTCAGCAAACAGATCCCCGCAATCAGCGGCGCAAAGGCATTCCAGCGGCGCTCGCGTAAGCTAAGGCGCTGCCGCCATGCGAGGCCGGCGATCAACCCTAGAGCTGCGAACACGGCCGTGGACGCTCCCACCGCGCGATGGTTGGCGGGTGCTATGAGTATCTCCACGTAGTTGGCGAGTCCACCGGCACCTAATATGCTCGCCCACGCGACGCCGGGCCCCAGCAGTCGGCCGGCCGCAATGCCGGCAAACACGCCGAACAGAAGATTGCCGAGCAGATGCTCTTGATCCAAGTGCAAGGTCAGGGCCGTGAATGCGCGCCACCACTCGCCCGGTGCGCCAGCGTCGAGATCTCCCAACGACAGCCAGTCGGCGCCGAACAGGCGGATGCCGGCGCAGTAAGCAGTGACCAAAAGAATCAGCACATAACCGCTGGCGCCAAATGCAGCGCCGGCAAAGGGCTTGCTGAGAATTGGAGCGCTGCGCGGCGTAGAGCGTTCCGTCGCATAGCGACCAAGCTCTTCATACGCGACGTGGATTATCGATGCTGCCGTGGTCAACACCCACTGATCGCCGCTCTCGCGCACCTCATGCTCGATGCCTTTGGCTTCGAGCACCAGGCTGTATTCGCGGCACAGTAATTTCGATCCGCGATAGACCACCGCGGGCAAGTGAGCCGGCGGCGCGCCCGGATCAACGCTGGGGGATAGAAGGGTCAAACAGGCACTCCGCTCAATTGCCGTCACGCATCCAGTGGGGGCGCCCAGGGGCAAATCAACCGGTTAGCGGGGAACAATGACGGGTGAGGGTGCGCCTGCCACCCCTTCCATACTAGAATAAACGCAGTCGTCACTCCTTGATCAAGGAAAACCACCCATGCTAAAGCAAGCGCTCGCCCTCTCCGCCGCCGCATTGTTCGCCTCAACCATTCAAGCCGCCGACACCGGACTCGTCCAAGTAGCGCCGCCGAAGGCCGACGCGCGCCCGGCAGCGCCATTCAGCAAGTCCATCATGGTTGACGACACGCTGTACGTCTCAGGTCATATTGCCGCCGACCCCGCCACCGGACAAGCGCCAACCAACGTTGACACCGAAGCGCATCAGGTATTGGACGACGTCAAGCACACCGTCGAACAAGCGGGCCTGAGCATGGACGATTTGGTGTCCGTGACGGTGTACTGCACCGACCTCCAGCTCTACGATAAATTCAATGCCATTTATCGCGGCTATTTTCACGGGCAATTCCCCACGCGCGCCTTTATCGGCATCAATAAGCTGCTGCGCGGCGCGCACTTCGAAGTATCGGGCATCGCGGTGAAACCGCTCGGCGCGCGCAAGCTGTAGCGCAGCCAACCACGGGGCGGCTCACCGCGAGCCGATGAGCCGGAGTTCGTTAGCCACACAAGCGCTAGCGGCGGCCTTAGCTCAAGTGGCGCGCGGCTGTTCCTTCAGCATCTGATAGATCCGCAGCACCCGCGGCACGTACGCCATGGTCTCGGCAAACGGCGGAACTTGCCCGCCGTTACGATCGACCGCGTTCTCGCCGGCGTTATATGCCGCCAACGCCAGCCGCAAATTCTGGCCGAAGCGATCGATGAGAAACTTCAAATAGCGTGCCCCCGCATGTACGTTCTCGTGCGGATCGAAGGGATGGGCTGCACCGTAGCGCGTCGCAGTCGCCGGCATCAGTTGCATCAGGCCCATCGCGCCGCGCTTCGAGACGGCGCGCGAATTGAAACCCGACTCCACCACGATCACAGCGCGCAGCAGATTCGGTTCGACGGACGCGGAGTCGGCGGCTTTCTCGATAATTGAATCGTATCTGCCGGCCTTCGCCAGCAGCATCGCGTCGTAACGATCGCCGCTTGCGGTTCTATCCTGGGGCGAGAGGACCAGCAGTCGGTAACGATTGTTGTCCGGCACATCCGTGTAGTGCCGCAGACCATCCGCATCCACATAGGTGTAGATCTGCGGGCGTGCCTCGGCAGCCGACGCCGACAGCAGCGCTGCGAATATGATTGCGGACTTGAGCACCATGGTTTTGCAGCTTCCTTCCACGAAAGCCTAGCGCGAAGGGTGTGCCGCCCGATGGGACCTGCATCAAGAAATGGCCATTTTCCAAGGCTGGGGCGCCGTTCAATCGACGTCCGTTTGCAAGGGTTCCAGCAATTTTTCGTCATTGTTGCGCGCGGAATTGACCCGGGAAGCCACCGGATAGGCAATCATGCGATCGTCGGCGTACGGGACAAGCGCCGCGCCGGCGGCCTCCGGCGTGCCCAACAGCCATAGCTCGCGCATGTCGCGCGCCAGAATTGCCGGCATGCGCGCCTTGGAGTTGTGAACCCCAGCCATCAAGGCATTGGCGGGCATGGTAATGATGGTGCAGGACTCGCCCTCCCACAGGCCCGCAAATCCGAATAACGCCTGATCCTCCAGGTGAATGTAGAACGGCTGCTTGCTGCCGTCCACATTGACGTGCCACTCATAAAAACCCAGCGCCGGAATGATGCATCGCCGGCCGTGTTTCCAAGGACCGCGGAACGCGGCGCTGCTCGCGAGTGTTTCCAGGCGCGCGTTGAAAGTGCTGTATTTGCCGGGCTGGCCCTCGGCGAAGAACGGCATCAAGCCCCAGCGCAGCAAGGCGCTCTCGCGGGTGCCGTTGCGTGCCCGAATGGCCGGCACAACCTGCGTGGGGGCCGTGTTGAAATTGGCCGGGAACTGCCACTCGGCGTGCACGAGGTTGAACTCGCGCTCGATCGAGGCTTCATCGGGGCTGACGTAACGGCCGCACATGCGAAGATGATACTCTGCTAAAGAATCCGGTGTCCGTGCCGATTTCCCCATGTGCCAACTCGAAACCAAGCCGTGTCCAAATCCACCGACTGGAAACAAAAATATCGCGACTCGCTCCTCGAAATGGAGGCCAAGGAGAAACGCTGGCGCGAAGTCGAACAGCTGCTGCGGCGCCTGATCGGACGCCTCTGCGCCGCTGGGCTGGGCCAGGATTCCAATCTCGACGATGAACTGACGACGCTCGCGGCCGCCAATCGGCACAATGCCGATGCCGCCGAACTCGAGCGGCTTGCCGCATCGTTGAAGACGGCCGTGGTGGCGGTGGATGGAGTATCGCGCGTGACTCGAGCGCCGACGCAATTAAGTTCCATCGGCTCAGCCGCTGCGCGATCCGCCCGCTTGGACGCCACGGGCGCGGCGGTCGCCGCCCTGCTCGAATGCCTCAAGTCCGGAGCCCCTTCGGTCGCAGCGATACAAACGCTGCTCGAGGAATTGTCTGTCGCCAAAACTGACGCCGCCTTGGCTGCCGTCGTGCAGCGTGCCGCCGATTTGATTCACGAGCGCGGCGAGCTGTTGGTGCGCGAGCGGCTGCAGGCCGCTGCCCTGCTATCCGAGGTCACACAGCGCCTCGAGGAGATGGCGGGCTATCTGACCGAATCGAACAGCGCCAGCCTCAGTCACTTTGACGACACCCTATCCCTCAACGACACGGTGATGTCACATGTTCGGGAGCTCACCGCTGAAATCAGCGAGGCCACGGAGCTGTCCGTGCTGCAATCCGCGGTCAGCGCACGACTAGAGTCAGTCGCCCAACAGGTCAGCGACTTTCGCGCGCGCGAGCAAACCCGCCAGATCGAGTACAACGGACGCGCCGAGCATATGCGCGCGCGCATCGCCGACCTGGAACGCGAGACGCAGGAACTGCATTCCAAGCTGGATCTCGAAAAGCACGTCGCTCGGCTCGATCCTTTGACCGGCGTCGCGAATCGAAAATCCTTCGAAGAGCGGTTCGCGCTGGAATTAGCGCGACGTGCGCAAGGCGGAGCGCCGCTCGCGATGTTGCTGTGGGACATCGACAGTTTCAAGGTCATCAACGATAGCTACGGACATCGCGCGGGTGACCGTGTCCTGCAAAGCGTCGCCGGATGCTTTACGGCGGCGCTTCGCTCTACCGACTTCGTTGCGAGGATCGGCGGCGAAGAGTTCGCGGTGTTGTTGACCGGACTGCAAATGGCGGAAGCCGTGAACGTCGCCAATCAAGTGCGAACGGCGGTAGAAGGCCTGCGATTTCATTTTCGCGGAACCCCGGTGCGCGTCACGGTGTCGTGCGGAATCACTGAACTAAACCAAGGCGACGCCTCGGAACAGGCTTTCGATCGCGCCGACGGCGCCCTGTATCGCGCCAAAAACGGCGGCAAGAATCTCTGTGTAGCCGCTTGAATTGCGGCCGGCCAATTGGCCTAGTTAACAGATATTTAACGTATTGTTTGCGGTTTGCGCACGGTTTTTTGCGCGCCGGAACCGCTAAAATACCGCCCTCGACATAATAAATTCTATGCCCCTTCCCGAAAACATCGTAACCGAACCGTCTATCTCCGTGCCCGTCGCGGGCGCAGCCGTTGCGTCTGAACGTCGCAGCGCCTTAAGTCTGCGCGCCTGGATATTGACCGCGACTCTGTTTCTCGTGCCCTTGGTCACTTACTGGCCCGCTACTTTCCACGAGTTCGGATTGCGCGACGACTACTCCAACATCCGCGAGGCACACGAAGAGCCGGGTGTTATTGTCAAATTCTGTGCGTCGCATGCACGGCCGATCTACGGCTGGCTGCTGCAAGCGACTTTTGGCCAGACCGATACGGTGCAGGATCTGCAATGGCTGCGGGTTATCTCCGCGCTGCTTTTGGGCGCGATTTCATTGGTGAGTTTTCGCGGTCTGCGGGCGCTTGGCTGGTCGTTCGGCGCCAGTCTATGTTTCGCCGTGCTACTTGCCCTGATTCCATCCGAGCAGGTTATAGCGTCGTGGGCCGTCGGCTGGCCGTATGCTGCGACGGCGCTGCTGGCTTTCGCGGCATTCTTCACCGTCGAAGGTGCGATCAACGTGGGTTTGAGCGCCGGCCGCGGTCGCGCGGCAGGCCAATGGCTGCTCGCAATTGGGCTCATGGTCGCGGGTGCTCTCATATATCAGTCCAGCGTCCTCTTATATGTGGTGCCGCTTGCAGGGGCGCTGATCGTGCAACGGCGCCGCACTGCCGCGCAGAGCGCTCGCTGGGCCGGCATCCATTTGGGGTTCGTGGTCGGCACTTTGGGTCTGGCCTACGCCGTCATCAGCGTGCTATATGCGAATGGCGTGTTCGTCAAATCCGGCCGCATCGCTTTCGAGCATCACTGGGGCGGAAAGATCGCCTGG
This sequence comes from Gammaproteobacteria bacterium, assembly GCA_025358615.1. Lineage (GTDB taxonomy): Bacteria > Pseudomonadota > Gammaproteobacteria > Steroidobacterales > Steroidobacteraceae > Bog-1198. The sequence goes on from JANYIY010000013.1 coordinate 7,797, forward strand.
TTTCTCCAGGAAACGTTGCCGAATGCACTCAGCCTATTCGTCTTGAACGACAACAATCATCGCGACCATGCGCTGTACCTCGGCTGTGCAGGTCTGGTCGGTGCAATCCTGATCGCGGGGGCGTATCTCGAGTGGCGCCGTTACGGACGCGCGCGCGGGATCGTATGGGTGAGCGCATTGCTCGGCCTGCCGGTGTTCGCCTGCGGCGTCAGCTTGGCCGCCTCCGAGCACTATGCGACCTATCGCACCATATTGGCGATGACGGCGGTGCTGCTCTGCTTCCTGGTGGCGTCGATCGGCGCCCTGACGCAGAACTGGGGGCCGGTCAGCCGCCGCTTGCTGGCGGGCGGCGTGCTTGTCACGGCTTTCCTGACGGCGCAACACCACGCGTTTGCGTTGATTGCGGTCCCTCAGGGCAATGAGTGGCGATTGATCAAGTCGGGCGCGAAACACGTGCACTTGGATCGCTCGCGTCCGCGCATCTTTGCCATCATGTCGACGCCTTCGGACATTTCGACCGCAACGATCTATCACGATGAATTCGGCTCGCTGTCATCGAACTCGGAATGGGTGCCGAAGGAAATGTTCAAGCGCGCCATGCACGATCTGCACCCCGAAGTTGCGAATCTCGATGCACTTTACGATTTCTCCTCTGGCCCGAAGTTGCCACCCGACCGGCACTACGACGTCATTATCGACCTACACCGGCTGCGTCAGTTCTACATCGATAATTGATGCCGCGTGCAACGTTCGCGCACCGCGTGCGTACTGCGTACCGCCGTCATCCCACACCCAGAAAGTCGCTGAGCCGGCCGCGCGCAATAACGGCGCGCACGGCGATCGGCCACAGTGCGTGCAGCCCGATGGTCTTCATGTTGGTCACGGGCATGTCGAAATCGGCGCTTGGCGTCAAAATTCGGCGCGCCAATTGCGCACCCATGACCGTGGCCATCGCCACGCCCCGGCCGTTGTAGCCCAAGCACACCAGCATTCCCTCCGCCGGCTCGTGAATGTGCGGATATTGGTCTCTGGTCATCGCCAATCTTCCGCCCCAGGCGTGACTCCATTCCACCTCGGCGAGGCTGGGCCAGAGGCGTCTTGCATAAGCGATCAAGTGGGGCAGCGCGGAGGTGCTGGATATTTCGCGCATCGGACCGCGGCCGCCGATCAACAATCGTCCGCCGCCATCGACACGGTAGTACACCGTCACCGGACCGCTCTCATACAGCACGCTGCGGCCCGGCATTACCTGTGCTGCAATGGCGTCGGGAAGTCGCGTTGTCGACGCCATTGCGCCGAATACCGGAACCACCGTACGCCGCAGGCCGGGCCAAAGATCGTCGGTGTACCCATTGGTTGCCAGCACCACATGGGCTGCGGTCACCGTGCCGGTCGCGGTGCGAATCTTCCATGCCTGGCTGGAGCGCCGCATATCGAGAGCCGCGCTTTGGCCGTAGATGCCGGCGCCGGCCGCCAGCGCAGCGCGGCACAGCCCACGCGAGAAACTTAAAGGGTTGAGATCTCCTCCGCGCCGATCGAGCATTGCGCCTATGTAGCGCGCGGTACCGGTAGCTTCAGCAATCGCCGGGCCGTCGAGAAATTCCACCGCAGCGCCGCGTTGTGCCCATTGCTGCATGGTGCGGCGAATCTGCTCAGCCTGAGCGGGTCGGGTCGCGGCCCGCAAAGTGCCATTGCGGCGGGCTTCGCAGCGAATGGCGTGACGCTCGATGAGATCGAACACGAATGCCGGCGCGGATCCCGCCAGCGCGTTCATGCGGCTTCCCAGCTCGACACCATGGTCGCGCTCCACGGCATCGGGATCGTGTTTCAGACCTGGATTAACCTGGCCGCCGTTGCGTCCCGACGCACCCCATCCCGGCTCATGGGCCTCGAGCACGACGACGTCGGTGCCTTTCTCGGCCAGATGCAGGGCGGTCGACAAACTGGTGATTCCCGCTCCTACGATGACCACCTGCGCGCGCCAATCGCCGTCGAGCATTGGCAACGCGACGCCAGGTTCCGCGGTATGTTGGTAGAGGTTCGGCATGGGAATTATCATCAATTATGACATTCGAGCCCCTTCAATGGATATTCGCCGTTCTCGGCGCCTTTATGCTCGGTGTCTCGAAGAGCGGCATCACCGGCCTCAGCATTCTATCGGTTGCCCTGTTCACGCACGTTTTTCCCAGCAGTAAACAGGCGAGCGGCATTGTGCTGCCGCTGCTGATATTCGGCGACATCGTCGCGGTATTGTCGTACCGCCGGCATACACAGTGGCGTTACTTGTGGAAGCTCTTTCCGTTCACCGCAACCGGCGTCGTTCTCGGCTATTTTGCGCTGGGCTGGGTCTCCGATCGCCACGCGCGCCTGATGATCGGCGCCATCATCATTTCGCTGGCCGTCTTGAGCTACTGGCGCCGCTATCGAGCTGCCCAACCCAATGCCGACGCACAACCCGGCCACCATTCCTGGGTGTTCGCGGCGGCGGTGGGTGTGGTCGCCGGATTCATCACTTTGGTCGCCAATGCGGCCGGCCCGCTGATGGCGATTTATCTCGTGGCCATGCGTCTGCCGAAGATGGAATACGTCGGCACCGCGGCGGTGTTCTTCATGTGCCTCAATTTGTTCAAGGTGCCGTTCATGGTGAACCTGGGATTGATCAACCTGCATAGTTTCGGATTCAATCTGCTGCTCGCCCCCGCCGTCGTGAGCGGCGCGTTCGTCGGCCGCTGGTTGGTAGTTCGAATCAATCAGGCGCTGTTCGAAAAGATGGTGCTCACGTTAAGCGCCATCGCCGGCGTGCTGCTGCTGTGAATCTTTGCCAGATCGGTCCGCAAGCGTGTAGCTTATAGGTGCTGCGCGGCCAACAAGGACAAGATATGCAATACCAAGGTCTGTTCGGGCTCATTGTACTGATCGCCGATGTTTGGGCGATCGTCAACATTTTTCAAAGCAGCGCGGATACCGGCAAGAAAGTCCTGTGGACCGTGCTCGTGATCATTCTGCCCGTGCTCGGATTCATACTTTGGTATTTCTTGGGTCCTAAGACCGGCAGAGCCTAGGTCCCGCGCGGCCGTCCGCGCGTTCGCCGCCGATAGCGTGCTAGCGCGTAGAATCTTCTATGCAGCCGATGCGCTGCTGATATATACAGGACACATGCGTCCACGCAATCATGAGCTCCACAGATTGGGCGGAATCGGCTGGCTGCGCGCCAGCGTATTGGGCGCCAGTGACGGCATCGTCTCGACTTCCAGCCTGATTTTGGGAGTTGCAGCGGCGCACGCGTCGCAGGCGAATATCCTGCTGAGCGGCACCGCGGCGCTGGTCGCAGGGGCGATGTCCATGGCGAGCGGAGAATATGTTTCCGTGCATTCGCAAGCAGATACCGAGGCAGCCGCGCTCGCGCAAGAGCGCGCCGAGCTCGAGGTGGACTTCGCCGGCGAGAGCCGTGAACTGACCGAGATCTACGTGCGGCGCGGACTTGATCACGCGCTGGCCGCGCAGGTGGCGGCCCAGCTGATGGCGCACGATGCTTTGGGATCGCACGCTCGCGATGAGCTGGGCTTGTCCGTGGGCGGCGCAGCGCGGCCGCTGCAAGCAGCCATGGCCTCGGCGGCCAGCTTTGCCGTCGGCGCCGCCCTGCCGCTCATGGTGGCGGCGTGGACTCCGCAGCGCTTTCTCATGCCTTCTATCGTGGCCGCCTCGCTGCTGTGTTTGCTGTTGCTCGGCGGCTGGTCCGCGAAGGTCGGCGGCGCCGATGTCCGCAAGGGCGCGCTGCGCGTGGCATTTTGGAGCGCTCTCGCAATGGCGGTGACCACACTGGTCGGCAGCATCGCCGGGGCCATCGGTTGAAGGACGCGGAGCACGCGCGGCCGCTGCCATCTGCCCTGCTCAGCGTCGCGCAGATGACCCAGGCCGATCGTGCGGCGATTGCGCTCGGCATCCCCGGACCGCTGCTCATGCTCAATGCCGGGAACGCCGTCGCGCAGGAAATTATCCGCCGCTGGCCGCGCTGCGCCGTCACCGTTGTGTGCGGGCCCGGAAATAACGGCGGTGACGGTTTTGTCGTGGCCATTGCTCTGTTAGAAGCCGGCTGGCCGGTTCGTGTGGCCTTGTGGGGAGCGAAGGAAAATCTTCGCGGTGACGCACTGCTGTACGCAACGCGCTGGAGCGGCAGCATCGAACCCCTGTCCGCCGCCGCCATCGAAGGCGCCGGCCTGGTCGTCGACGCCCTATTTGGATCGGGACTCAGCCGCAGTTTGGATGCTCAAGTCGCCGGGATACTGGCAACCGTCGCGCAGCGTGAACTGCCCATGATTGCGGTCGATGTACCGAGCGGTGTAATGGGAGACAGCGGTGCGAGCTTGGGCGCGTCGCAGGCGGTGTGCACCGTCACTTTCGCGCGCAAGAAGCCCGGTCATGTATTGCAGCCGGGCCGAGATCTGTGCGGCGAAATTGTCGTCGCGGATATCGGCTTTCCGTCCGGCGTTCTCGAATCGATTGCCATCGATACCTGGGAGAACCATCCTGATCTATGGCGCTCGGCCATGCCGCGCGCCATAGCCTCGGGCAATAAATACACGCGAGGCCATGCGCTGGTGTGCGGCGGCTATCCCATGACGGGAGCGGCCCGCATGGCAGCGCGTGCGGCGGCGCGCATCGGGGCTGGCCTGACAAGCATTGCGGTTCCGCAAATCGCCTTCCCCGTGTACGCCGCCGCACTGACCAGCATCATGGTGCAGCCTGTGAGCCAGGAGGGCGATTTTACTCGTCTGCTGGCGGATCCCCGCTACACCGCCTGTCTGATTGGACCGGGCGCCGGGGTCAACGACGCCACCCGCCGGCGGGCGCTCGAGCTCCTGGCGACGGCACGGCCGGTGCTGCTCGACGCGGATGCCATCACGGTGTTCGCCTCGCGCGCGGACGAGCTCGAGCAAGCCATCCGCGGACCCTGCGTCATGACTCCGCATGAGGGCGAATTCGCCCGGCTATTCTCATTGACCGGCGACAAGCTGGCACGTGCTCGAGGCGCCGCGCTGCAGAGCGGCACGGTCATCGTGTTGAAGGGCGCCGACACCGTCATCGCGGCTCCCGACGGCCGCGCCATCGTCAACACCAATGCGCCCGCCAGCCTCGCCACCGCGGGCTCCGGTGATGTGCTGGGCGGCATGATTCTAGGGTTACTCGCGCAGGGAATGGATGCGTTCTGTGCGGCTGCGGCCGGCGTCTGGATGCATGGTGCGGCGGCCCTCGGTTTTGGTCCGGGCTTACTCGCGGAGGACCTGCCCGAGTTGCTGCCGGGCGTCCTGCGGCAGCTTGATGAGAGCCGGGGTTCGCGGTGACCGGCTGGTTTCCACGAATCACCATCCATTCGCTGGCCATAGTGATCAGCTTGCTCGTCTACGTCTTGACGACTCGCCTCGAGGGCACGCGCCGTCCGCCGTCCATCGCCATTGCATGGGTCTTGAGCTTGATCGCGCTGCCGTATTTTGCGCTGCCCATGTATTTGATTTTCGGCCGCCGCAAAGTGCGGCGCAAGGCATCGCGAGGATCCGGCATTGCCGTGCCCGGCGGACACTGGGCGGAGGAACTCATCGAGAGCTTTGGATTGGCAGGCGCTGCACCCGCTGCAATTCGGCTGCACCAGGACGGCGGCGAATCGGCGGCGGCGCTATTCGCCCTGATGTCGAGCGCCGGCTCGCGCTTGGATATATGCACGTACATCCTTGGCAACGATGAGTTCGGCCGCGAGGTGACGCAACGCATGATGGCGCAAGCGCGCGCGGGTGCGCAGGTGCGGCTGCTCATCGACGGGGTCGGCGCGATTCAGTTGCCTCGCTCCTGCTTCCATGAGTGGCAAGCCGCAGGAATCGAGACCGCGGTATTCAGCCCGCTGTTTGCCCGCAAGACTCAAGGCCCGCGAAATTTGCGCAATCATCGAAAAATGGCCATCGCCGACGGTATGCGGCTCTGGGCAGGCGGTAGAAATCTCGCGGCGGAGTACTTCGTCGGTCGGGATGGCGCAGTGCCGTGGCGTGATTTGTCATTCGATTTGCACGGCGCTGTCGCGAGTGCAGCAGCATGCCAATTCGAGGCCGACTGGGTGGCTGCCGGCGGCAAACCCGCCATGGCCCTTGCTGTGGCAAGAGCGAATCACCCTGTTGCCGCAGCAGCGGCCGATCCGGCTTCCAGCCGGGCTCAGTTCTTGCCGAGCGGTCCCGATCAAACCGAAGACACGGTGCAGGCGCTGCTGATCGATGCCTGTTTTCGCGCACGTCAGCGCATCATTGCGGTGACTCCATACTTCGTGCCCGATGCCGCACTGGAAATGGCCATGCGTTTGGCGGCGCGGCGCGGCGTAGTTATCGACCTGTGTATTCCCGCAACCTCGAATCATCGCCTGCCGGACTTCGTCCGCCACCGCGCACTGCGAGCGCTCAGCGACGTGGGGATCGGGATTCACCTATTGCCCTACATGAACCACGCAAAGGCGGTGGTATTCGACAGCTCCCTCGCTGTTTCCGGCTCGGTGAATTTGGATTCGCGCAGCCTGCTGCTCAACTACGAATGCGCCGTGGTCTTCTACGGCAGCCGCGAAATCGAGTGGCTGGCGAATTGGATTCAAGCCTTGATTCCCGAATCGCAACCCTTCGATTGTCATGCGCCCGGCTTGTGGCGCGACATCGCGGAAGGCCTGCTCTTGACCGTCGCATATCAACTGTAACGTAGCGCCGCTAAAGTAGGAGAGCGCCTACAGGATTAATTCATCGGCTGTGGGCTACGCATAGTATCCTTAGTGTACTGCTGCATAATGGATCGGTAGGTACGATGGAGTTCAAGGACTACTACAAGGTGATGGGTGTGGCGCGCGATGCCACCGAGGCGCAAATCAAGCAGGCCTACCGCAAACTCGCTCGCAAATATCACCCGGACGTCAGCAAGGAGAAAGACGCCGAAGCGCGCTTCAAGGAGGTCGGTGAGGCCTACGAAGTACTCAAGAGTGCGGAGAAGCGCGCCGCCTACGATCAACTAGGCCAAGGGCCGCGCCCCGGCGAAGACTTCCGACCGCCTCCCGATTGGGGCACGGGCTTCGAATTCAGTGGCGCGGGCGGCCGCGACTCCGCTTACAGCGATTTCTTTGAATCGCTGTTCGGCGCCCAGGGACGAGGCGAGTCCAGAGGAACGCGCGGCGCATTCCATCCCGGACGCGGTGAAGATCATCACGCGAAAGTACTGCTCGACCTCGACGCAACCCTTAAAGGCGGCACGCGACAGCTCTCCTTGCGCGTCCCCGATATCGATGCCGACGGCAGATTGGTGTCGAAGGAACGCGTGCTCAACGTCCAGGTCCCCAAGGGCATATTGGCCGGCCAGAGTATTCGCCTGGCGGGTCAGGGAGCGCCGGCTCATGGCGAAGGCACGCCCGGCGACCTGTTCATCGAAGTGGAATTTCAGCCGCATCCCTGGTATCGAGTCGACGGCCGAGATTTGTATCTGGAGCTGCCGGTCGCCCCTTGGGAAGCCGCGCTCGGCGCTACCGTCAAAACACCGACACCCACGGCGACCGTAGAACTGAAAATTCCTTCGGGCGCTCATGCCGGCAGTAAATTGCGGCTGAAGGGCCGGGGAATTCCCGCCTCTCCGCCCGGCGATTTTTACGTCATTCTGCAAATCGCGCTGCCGCCGGCCAACGACGACACGGCCAAGGCAGCCTATGCGGCCATGGCCGCGGCCCTGCCCTTCAATCCTCGTGCCAGCTTCGGAGTGTAACAATGTCGCCATCGGACGATCAGGCGCTGACCGGCGCCATCTTCGAGGAATCCGCGGTTCTTACCCTCAAGGACCTGAGCCGCATGTGCGCCGTCGACGAACAGCACATCGTCGAATACGTCGAGGAAGGAGTGATTCACGCCGTTGCCAGCACCGACGAATGGCATTTCAGCGGCGCTGCGTTGCGGCGTACGCGCCTGGCGCTGCGTCTCGAGCGGGATCTTGAAATCAATCTTGCCGGTGTCGCCCTGGCACTCGAACTATTGGACGAGCTGCAGCGGCTGCGGCGCGAACAGGTGGGACGCTGAATGACGACTCTCAATTCCGATGCCTTCGTTTTCTTCGGCGCCACCGGCGACCTGGCCTACAAGAAGATTTTTCCGGCCCTGTATGCCATGGTTCACCGCGGCGGCGTTGCCATTCCCATCATCGGCATGGCGCGCGCCGGCTGGACGCTGGACAAACTCAAGCAGCGGGCCCGCGACAGCATCGAGCATGACGGCAATTTTGAGCCCGCATGCTTCGATAAGCTCGCCGCGCAACTGCGTTATGTGGACGGTGACTACACCGATCCTGCGACGTTTACGAAATTGAAGCAGGCGCTGGGCGCTGCCGCCCGGCCCATCCACTACCTCGCAATTCCGCCCAGCATGTTCGGCAGCGTGGTGCAGGGGCTCGCCAAGTCCGGATGTGCGGAAAATGCCCGGGTAATCGTCGAAAAGCCCTTTGGCCGCGATCTCGCCTCGGCGCAAGCGCTCGATCGCACCTTGCACGAAGTATTCACGGAATCATCCATCTTTCGGATCGATCACTATCTGGGCAAGGAAGCGGTGCAGAATCTTTTGTATTTCCGTTTTGCCAATACCTTTCTCGAGCCGATTTGGAATCGCCACTACATACAAGACGTGCAGATCACCATGGCCGAGCAATTCGGCGTCGAAGGTCGCGGGGCCTTTTACGAAGAAGTTGGCGCCATTCGCGATGTGGTGCAAAACCATTTGCTGCAGGTGACTGCACTACTGGCGATGGATCCTCCGACCGGTCGCGAGCCGCAGGCGATGCAGGCGGAAAAGCTGCGCATATTCCGCGCCATGCGGCCGCTCGACCCGCAGGAAGTGGTGCGTGGGCAGTTCACCGGCTACCGCCACGAGAAGGGGGTGGCCAAGGATTCGCAGATCGAGACTTTCGCGGCGCTGCGCCTGCACATCGACACCTGGCGTTGGTCCGGTGTCCCGTTCTACATTCGTACCGGGAAATGTCTGCCCATCAGTGCCACCGAGGTGAGGGTGACCCTGAAGCGCCCGCCGCTGGCGATCTTCGAAGCCGGCGAGGATATGCCGGCAAATTATTTTCGGCTGCGTTTGAGTCCCGAAGTGGTGATCAGCGAAGGCGCGCTGGTAAAGCGCAACGGCGAACAGATGCGCGGCGAGCCGGTCGAACTGGTCGCCCGACATCGCTCCGCGACTGAGAAATCGCCGTACGAGCGCCTGTTGGGCGACGCCATCCGCGGCGACACCGCGCTTTTCACCCAGGATGACAGCGTCGAGGCCGCGTGGCGGGTGATCGACCCGGTGTTGGCCACGCAGACGCCGGTGCTCGACTACGCGGCCGGTACCTGGGGGCCTGCCGCCGCCAACCAGATCGTGAAGAGTCAGGACACCTGGCATGACCCCGCCCCCGAGAAGACCTTGCCATGCTGATCGACGACAAGGTGACCTTTCTACTGGACGTCGACAACACTCTGTTGGACAACGACCGTTTTGCCGCTGATCTCGGGCAGCGCCTGGAGCAGGCGTTCGGCCCGTCGGAGCGGGCACGCTACTGGGCAATCTTCAGCCGCTTGCGCGAGCAATTGGGACTTGCCGACTACCTGGGCAGCCTGCAGGCCTTTCGCACCGGACTCGATGACCATCCCGAATTGCTCGCCATGTCCGAGTTTCTGTTGGATTATCCATTCGCCGCCCGGCTTTTCCCGAATGCGCTCGAGGCCGTCGCTCACTTGGGCGAAATCGGCCGGCCGGTTGTGCTGTCCGACGGCGACATCGTCTTTCAGCCGCGAAAGATTCAGCGCTCCGGGATTTGGGATGCCGTCGACGGTCACGTCATGATTTATCTGCACAAAGAGCGTGTGCTCGATCATATGCAAGAGCGCTTCCCTGCGAACCACTACGTCATGGTTGACGATAAGCCGAATCTGCTGGCGGCCATGAAATCCGTGCTTAAGAGTAAACTGACGACCGTGTTCGTGCGCCAAGGGCACTATGCGCTCGCCCCGGAGGCTAAATCCGTCGCACCCACGCCGGACATGACCATCGAGACCATCGGGGACCTCATCCACCACCACTTATCCGACTTCCAGGTACCGCCATGACAATCACGCAACGCCTCCACGATTTGGGTCAAAGTCTCTGGCTCGACAACATCACTCGCGAAATACTCGACAATGGCACCTTGCGCCGCTATATCGAGGAGCTGTCAATTACCGGCCTGACCTCGAATCCCACTATTTTCGACGAGGCCATCGGCAACACGGCGGCCTATGACGGCGGCATTCGCGACAAGGCGCGGTCCGGTCTCAAGGGCGAGGAATTGTTCGTCGAATTGGCGTTGGAAGACTTGCGCCGAGCCGCCGATTTATTTCGGCCGGTGTTCGACCGCACGGCCGGCATCGACGGCTGGGTGTCCATGGAAGTATCGCCGCTGCTCGCGAACGACACCAAGACCACGCTCGAAGCGGCGCTGCGCATACATAAGCAGGCCGACCGGCCGAATTTGTATATCAAAATTCCCGGCACCCCTGCCGGCGTGCCCGCCATTGAAGCGGCAATTTTTGCAGGCGTGCCGGTCAATGTCACGCTGTTGTTCTCGAGCGAGCACTACTTGGCCGTCGCGGAAGCCTACCTCAGGGGCATCGAGCGGCGCGTCGCCGCGGGCCTCGATCCGAAAGTGAATTCGGTAGCCTCGCTGTTCGTCAGCCGCTGGGATCGGGCCGTCGCCGACAAGGTGCCGGCGGAGTTGCGCAATCGATTGGGTATTGCCATCGCCGGGCGCGCCTACCGCGCACACAACGAGTTGCTGGCCGGCAAGCGCTGGCGGGACCTGGAAGCCGCGGGCGCGCGCAAGCAGCGCATGCTGTGGGCGAGCACCGGCACCAAGGACCCGAAGGCCGCATCGGATCTATACGTTTCGGCTCTCGCTGCTCCCGACACCATCGACACCATGCCGGAGAAGACCCTGCTCGCCTTCGCGGCGAACGGCACGCTCCAGCCTGCGATGGCCAAGGACGGCGGCGATACCGAACAAGTCCTCGCCGCCTTTGCCAAAGCCGGCGTCGACGTCAAGGCGCTCGCCGCCCGCCTGCAGTTGGAGGGCGCAGAGTCCTTCGTCAAGTCCTGGTCCGAGCTCATGAAGCGCATTGCCGACAAGAGCGCGGCACTGGCCACCGCTTGAGCCCGAGGATCAATCCCGGCGCCGGCCAGGCGGCGCCGGCGACGTCCTTGGTGGACGTGCCCCGGCTCATCACCGCTTATTACAGCGAGCGGCCGGATCCGGCAATTGCCGCGCAGCGGGTGGCTTTCGGCACTTCCGGCCATCGCGGCAGCTCGTTCGATATAGGCTTCAACGAATTCCATGTGCTCGCCATCAGTCAGGCCATTTGCGAGTATCGCAAGCAGCAGAACATCAACGGCCCGCTGTTCATCGGCTTCGACACTCATGCGCTATCGGCGCCGGCATTTGCGAGCGCCCTCGAAGTACTCGCCGCCAACGGTGTCGAGGTCATGGTCTCGGCGGGCGACGAATACACCCCGACGCCGGCCGTTTCGCACGCCATCCTGACCTACAACCGCGGACGCCATACGGGCTTCGCCGACGGCATCGTCATTACGCCGTCGCACAATCCTCCCGATAGCGGCGGCTTCAAGTACAACCCGCCGAACGGCGGCCCGGCGGACTCCGACGTGACCCAGTGGATCGAGGCACGGGCGAACGACTTACTGCGATCGGGGATGGGCGCCGTCAACAGGATGGGTTTCGCGGCGGCGCGGCGCGCCGCCAGCACTCATGAGCACGATTATTTGCGCAGCTACGTGGATGACCTGGGCGCGGTGTTGGATATGGAGGCCATTCGAAATTCGCACATTCGCATGGGGGTCGACCCATTGGGGGGCGCGGGCGTGCACTACTGGGCGCGCATTGCCGAGACCTACCAACTCGATCTGACGGTGGTCAGCGCCCAGGTGGATCCGACGTTTCGTTTTATGACCTTGGACTGGGACGGTAAGATTCGCATGGACCCATCGTCCTCGTATGCCATGCAGCGGCTCATCCATCTCAAGGACAAGTTCGACATTGCCTTTGCCTGCGACACAGATCACGACCGGCACGGCATAGTCACGGCCAGCAGCGGCTTGATGCCGCCAAACCATTACTTGGCGGTGGCCATTGATTTTCTGTTTCGCACTCGAACGCGCTGGCGGGCGGATGCCGCCGTCGGCAAGACCGTGGTGAGCAGCGCCATGATCGATCGCGTCAGCCGCCGCCTGGGCCGCACTCTGTACGAGGCGCCGGTGGGATTCAAATGGTTCGTGGCCGGCCTGGTTGATGGCAGCTTGGGGTTCGGCGGCGAGGAAAGCGCCGGCGCGTCCTTCAGCCGCTTGGACGGCGGCGTCTGGACCACGGACAAGGACGGCCTGGTACCGGCGTTACTGGCAGCCGAGATTACGGCGCGCACCGGCAAGGATCCGGGCGAGGCGTACAGCGCCATGTCCAGGGAATTAGGCGCGGTTTTTACGAATCGCGTCGATGCGGCCACGACTGCCGAGCAGAAGCAGAAGCTCAGCAGGCTGGACGGCGCGCAGATGCGCATCACGGAACTTGCCGGCGATCCCATCGAGCAAATTCTCACGCGCGCACCCGCGAACAATGCGCCCATCGGCGGCGTAAAGGTGATCTCGCGCGGCGGCTGGTTCGCGGCGCGGCCATCGGGAACCGAGAATATCTACAAGATCTATGCCGAGAGTTTCCATGACGAGGAGCATCTGGGCCGGCTGAGCGCCGAGGCGCAGCGCATCGTGGATGCGGCGCTCGCAGGCGCGTAAAGCCCGCGCTCTCGACTTGCCGGCTCGCAACGACATCGCGCTCACCGATACCGCCAAGCGGCTGTTGCCATGGCTGGTGGCGATCGGTTTTTTCATGGAGTCCCTCGATACGACGATTTTGAATACGGCCGTCCCCGCCGTTGCGCAGGCATTGAACGTGCCGCCGCTCAGCATGAAGGCCGTGCTGGCGAGTTACACCCTAAGTCTCGCCGTATTCATTCCCATCAGCGGCTGGATGGCCAATCGCTTCGGCACACGGCGCGTATTTGCGTCCGCGATCGGCATTTTCACGCTCGGCTCATTTCTATGCGGCATTTCCAGCGATATTCACTGGCTGGTGGCCTGCCGCATTTTGCAGGGCTGTGGCGGCGCCCTGATGCTGCCGGTCGGACGCCTTACCATGGTGAGGACCTTCCCCAAATCGGAACTCATCAGCGCCATGAGCTTCGTCGCCATACCCGGGCTGATCGGCCCCATGCTGGGGCCACTGCTCGGCGGCTTCATCATTGGGTACTTTCATTGGAGCGTCATCTTCTTCGTTAACATCCCGATCGGGCTGGTAGGCCTTTACATGGTGTATCGCCACCTGCCCCATTACCGCGAGGAACGTAACTACCCGCTCGACATCGTCGGCCTGGTGCTGTTTGGCTCGGGGATTTCGCTGCTGTCCTATGTGCTGGAAGTTTTCGGCGAGACCAGTTTGAGCGGTCGCGAGATGCTGGGACTGTTGGCCATTTCCGCCGCCCTGCTCGGCGCCTACGGCCTGAACACCACACGCACCGCGCAGCCGCTATTGCGCTTAGGGTTGATGCGGATCCGCACCTTCCGCGTTTCCGTGAACGGCAATCTATTTACCCGCCTGGGGATGGGCGGAATTCCCTTCCTCCTGCCGCTGCTCTACCAGATTGGCCTGGGCTTCACCCCGATCCAATCCGGGTTGCTCATCATGCCGCAGGCCCTCGCGGCGATGACGCTGAAGCTGACCATGCCGCTGATTCTGAGGAACTTCGGCTACCGCCGGGTGTTGATCGCCAACACCATCTGCTTGGGCCTGATGATATTCTTGTTTTCGAGCATCGATGCGCACACCCCCGTGTGGCTGATCGTGCTGATGGCCTTCACCTACGGGTTTCTTACCTCGCTGCAGTACACCAGCATGAACACGCTGGCCTACGCGGATGTGTCCGAACACGAAGCCAGTCCCGCCAGCACCATCGCCAGCACCGTGCAGCAAATGGCAGTCAGCTTCGGTGTCGCCGCCGCTTCGCTCGCCGCCGCGCTGTTCATTCCCGATGGACTGCATGCGACTCCGTCACAGATGATTCACGGCATCCACTTGGCGCTGCTGGCATTGGGCGCATTGACGATCGTGTCGACCATTGTGTTCAATGGACTCAAGGACGGCGATGGCGTCGCGGTGAGCCGGCACAATGCGGAGCTTCCCAGCGGCGGCTGATCACTCCTGCTTGATTTCGTGTCCGCCGAATTGATTGCGCATCGCCGACAGCAGCTTGTCGGTGAAAGAATCCTTGTCGCGCGAACGCAGACGTTCGAGCAATGACAGGGTGATTACCGGAGCAGGCACGCCCAATTCAATGGCCTCGGCCACGGTCCAGCGTCCCTCGCCCGAATCGGCCACATAGGGCGCGATGCCCTTCAAGGTGGGGTTCTGCTGCAACGCATTGGCGGTCAGGTCCAACAGCCACGAGCGGACCACACTGCCGTAACGCCAGATTTCGGCGATTTGATGCAAATCGAGCTTGAATTCGCTCTTGTGCTGCAGAATCGAAAAGCCTTCGGCGTAAGCCTGCATCATTCCGTATTCGATGCCGTTGTGGATCATCTTGGTGTAGTGGCCGGAACCGACGGGGCCGACTCGGCCCCAGCCGCGATCCTTTGCCGGCGCCAGAGTCTCGAAAATCGGGCGCAGCCGTTCGACCACCGCCTCGTCACCGCCGATCATCAGGCTGTAGCCTTCGGCGAGACCCCACACGCCGCCGCTGGTGCCGGAATCGACGTAGTTGATCTGGCTCTTCGCCACCGCCGCCGCACGCCGTATGGTGTCGAGATAGTTCGAATTGCCGCCGTCGATGATGGTGTCGCCGGCGGACAGCAGCGGTAGCAGGCCGGTGATGGTGCCGTCGGTGATCGTCCCGGCGGGAACCATCAGCCACACCACTCGCGGCGCCTTGAGCTTTGCAACCATCGCGTCGAGCGTGGCGGCGGATTCCGCTCCCTTCTGCTCGAGCGCGGCGCGTGCCGCATCGGCCGGATCGAAACCCACCACCTTGTGGCCGCCGCGCATCAGCCGCTGCGCCATGTTGGCGCCCATGCGGCCCAAGCCTATCATCGCAATTTGCATAAAATTCAACCCATTCGCGCGAACGCGCCCGCTTTCAGTATAGATCCCGAGCCGCGGCGAGGTACAGCGGGATCTATCATGAGCATGACCGCGGGACTCCCCACCGGCTCGAATCGTCCGGTGAACTGCAAACCGCCGGTCGCCGTGTTGATGCGGAAGGACGTAATCGAATCGCCTCGCTGATTGCACGAATAAAGAAACTGGCCCTTCGGGTCGACCGCCATGCAACGCGGGTTGTCGGCACGCGCCCAGACTTCGGAAATCATGCGCAGTTGGCCGTCGCTCGCCACCGCAAACACCGCCAAGGTATTGTGTAATCTGTTGGACACATACAGGAATCGACCGTCCGCAGCGATGCGGATGTCCGACGACAGATTGCTGCCGCTGAATTTCGGCGGCAACGCAGACACCGACTGCTTGAACTTCAGGCCGCCCTTGACGGGGTCGTAGTCGTACACCGCGACCTGTGCATCGTGTTCGTACAAATTGTAGAAAAGCCGGCCGCTCGAATGGAAGGCGAAGTGGCGCGGCGCTGAGCCTGCAGGCGCGCCGACCACCGGCACGTCGGCCGGCAGTAGTCGACCGGCCTGCGCGTCGAAGCGCCAAATCAATGTCAGATCCAGGCCCGCGTCGTTTGCGATGATGAAATTTCCGCCGGGATCCGCCGCCACCATTTGCACGTGCGGACTATCGTGATCGCTGACCGCAAATTGCCCCGGCGGATCGTCCACCGCACGTCCGCGGTGCCGCGGACCGACGCTGGGTCGCACGTCGGTCGGTTCCCCCAAAGCCCCATCCGGCTGCACCGGGAATACGGCGACACTGCCGCCACCATAGTTGGCCACGAACACGAACTTGCCTGAAGGGTGAACGCTGACATACGTGGGTGTGGCGCCAGCGGAATCCACGGCGCCCAATCGCGCCAGCCGCAAACTCGCGCCGTCGATGGCATACGAAACCACAGCGCCGCCGTGCCCGCCCTGGTAGTTGTCGATCTCACTCACCGCATACAGGCGCGTCTGCGCCGGGTTGATGGCCAGCCAGGACGGATTTCGAATACCATCGACCACTTGTAGTTGCGTCAGTGCGCCCGAAGCGCCGTCCACGCGAAACAGATAGATACCGCCGCCGTTCGGGGTATAGGTACCGACATAGGCGTAGGTCGTATCGCCGCCGGCAACACTTACACCCGGGCACATCACGGGAGTGGCAAGCAGCGATGCTGACTTGAGAAAATCGCGGCGGGTGATTCCTGGATGCATCCCTAAGGAGCCTGCTGGCCTCTAATTATTGACAGTAAGCGTAATGCTCGTCGCAGTAAATGAGAAACTACGCACCCTTCGCGTCCCGGCGACATTACAGCGACCGCGAAATGACCTCTTTCATGATCTGGTTCGTGCCGCCATAAATTCGCTGCACCCGTGAATCTGCGAACATACGGCACACCAGATATTCATTCATATAGCCGTATCCGCCATGCAGCTGCACACACTCGTCGAGCACTTCCTGCTGGGTATCGGTGATCCAGTACTTGGCCATCGACGCGGTGACGGTGTCGAGAGTGCCGGCGACGATCTTGGCGATG
>JANYIY010000020.1 GCA_025358615.1 Gammaproteobacteria bacterium
TCAGCCTCATTGAAGCTGGGTCAACCACGGAATTTCCGAACATTATCCGCTACAGCCCAAAAATTTAGAGCGCGGTCACGGGTTGGATCCGCCCTTAAACGGCCTACGTATACCTTATCGGGCGCCATTGCCAACACCGCTGGTGTCGGAAATTCCGTGGTTGACCCAGCTTCAATGAGGCTGATGCCCGTGCCGCGCTGCAACACCGCGGCGGCCTGGGCCGCACTGACGGGACGCGCAAAGCTTGCATGAACCGCCAGGCTATGGCCGAAGAATACCGCTACCCGCACCGCCGTCGCGTTGATCGCGAGCTGCGGTAAGTCCAGCACCCGCCGCGTCTCCTGCCACAGGCGGCGCTCCTCGCGCGATACCCCATCCGCGTCCAGGGCATCCACCTGCGGAATCACATTGAAGGCGATTTGTCGGCCGAACGCCCGTCCTCTCGCCTTTTTGCCGCTCAACATGGCGACGGTTTCCCCGGCAAGCTCATCCATGGCCCCGCGCCCGCTACCGGACACCGCCTGATAGGTCGCTACCTCAGCGCGCTCCAGCCCCGCCAGCGCGTGCAGCGGCGCGAGGGCCGTAGCCAGTGCCACGCTGGCGCTTCCCGGCAAGGCGATCAAGCCGCGGGCACCGACGGCGTTCAGCGCCTCGGGATTCACATCCGCGGCCACCAGCGGCACAGCGGCGCGCTCGCGGAACGCCGCCGAGCCGTCGATCACCCAGGCATGCGCGGCGGCCGCTTCGGCATAGCGCTCCGACAATGCCGATCGCCCGCAGAAGAAGACCAGATCGACGCGCGAAAAATCGAAGGCCGCAACATCGCTCACCGCCAGCGACTTAGCCGATTCCACACCGTCCTCGCCCGTTACCGGGCGGCCGACGCTGCGTTCGTCATCCAGCGCATGCAGTTCGGCAAACGTCATCTTTCGTGCGCGCAGCTCATCGATCACGGCCTCGCCGATCAGGCTCGAGACGCCGACTACCGCAACCCGCAAAGCGGCAGCCTTACTCATGGGACGCCGTGATATCCGGCGTGGTCCGGATCACATCCCCGCACTGCGCGCGAAACCGTAGATAGTGATCCATCAGCACTAGCGCCATCATCGCCTCGGCGATCGGCGTGGCGCGCACGCCGACGCAGGGATCGTGCCGTCCGGTCGTGATGACCTGTGTAGGCTTGCCGTGAATGTCAATGGTATCGCCCGGAATGGTGATGCTCGACGTCGGTTTCAGCGCCAGGCTTACCACGATGTCCTGTCCGGAGGAAATGCCGCCGAGCACCCCTCCGGCGTGATTGCTTCTGAAGCCTTGCGGTGTGAGTGCGTCACGGTGCTCGGAGCCGCGCTGTAGCACCGCACCGAAGCCGGCGCCGACCTCCACGCCCTTCACGGCATTGATGCCCATCATGGCGCCCGCCAGATCCGCGTCCAGCCGCTCGAACACAGGTTCACCCCAGCCCGGCGGCACGCCCTTGGCAATCACGGTCACACGCGCACCGATCGAGTCCCCCGCCTCGCGGATGCGCCAGATGAATTCCTCGAGTTCCTTGACGCGGCTCGGATCTGGGCAGAAAAACGGATTGTCGTAGGCAGTGACGGGATCCACGGGCTCGATGACCAGCGGACCCATCTGGGCAAGGTAGCCGTGAATGCTGACTTGCAGCCGCTCGCGCAAGTACTTGCGTGCGATCGCCCCGGCTGCCACCCGCATGACGGTCTCGCGCGCCGAGGAACGTCCGCCGCCGCGATAGTCGCGGAAGCCGTATTTCTGAGTGTAGGTATAGTCCGCATGTCCCGGACGAAAGCGGTCCTTGATTTTTTCGTAATCGCGCGAACGCTGATCTTCGTTCGCCACCAGCAAGCCGATCGGCGTTCCGGTGGTTCTTCCTTCGAACACGCCGGACAAGATGCGCACCGTGTCGGGCTCGCGGCGCTGGCTGGTGTACTGCGACGTGCCCGGCCGCCGGCGCTCGACATCGGCTTGCAAGTCGGCCTCGCACAGCGCGAGACCCGGCGGGCAGCCGTCCACGACGCAGCCGAGCGCGGGGCCATGACTTTCCCCAAAACTGGTCACCGTGAACACACGACCGAATGTATTGCCCGCCACTTGCTAGTTCTCCGAATCCAAATCTTGCGCACGCATCAAAAATACCCCGCCGCCGCCCATCGCAATCTCAGGCCAGATGAACGGCATCCGGGGAAAGGCGCGCAGCAACAGGCGCTCGGTATTGCCGACTTCCACCACCAGAATGCCCTCGCGGCGCAGGTGCCGGCGCGCCGCGGCAAAGATCGCCCGCACCGCATCCAGGCCATCGGCGCCCGCGGCAAGACCCAGTCGCGGTTCGTGCCGATACTCGCGCGGCAAGGCTCGCATTTCCGCGCGCCCCACATAGGGCGGATTGCTGACGATGATATCGTATCGGCAGCCCTCGACCGCGGTGAAATAATCCGATCGCAGCATGCGCACCCGTTTTTGCAGCCCGAGGCGCCGCTGGTTCCGCCGTGCGACCTGCAGCGCGGCCGCGGACACATCCACGGCGTCTACTCGCGCCTTGGGGAATGCCGTGGCGCACGCCAGTGCGATCGCTCCTGAGCCGGTGCCGACATCCAGAATGCGGTGCACGCGGCGCGCCTCGATCCAGGGAGAAAAGCGCTGCAGGACCAGTTCGGCGATGGGCGAGCGCGGTACCAGCACGCGCTCGTCCACATACAATTCGAGGCCGGCAAAGAAAGAGCGATGCGTAAGATAGGCGAGCGGTATGCGCTCCGCGATGCGCCGTTCGAGCAGAGCGGCGATCCTTGCGCTGCGCACGGCGGTCAGCGTCCGAGAGTAGGCAGCTGCGCCTAACGCGTGGTCGAGGCCCGCGGCAAAGAACACCATTTCCGCTGCCTCGTCGCGCGCATTGTCGGTGCCATGCCCGAAGTGGACGCGCGCCGCCCCGAGCTTGCGCGCGACGCGCACGATGGCGGCACCGACCGTTTCCGGCGCAATCGCAGCACGGCGCGCGCCGCCGCCGCCGGTTTCAGCGGCTGTGTGGGATAATCGGCGCATGGCAACTCAATCGAAATTCCTGTCCTTCGCACTCATCTGCCTGGTCGGCGCCGCCGGCATCGCCGCCTCGCTCTGGTGGCGGCACCCGGCGCCCGCCGTCGATCTGGCCACGGGTTCCTTTCTCACGCCCAGCCGCGCCTTGCCGGATTTTAGCCTGATCGACCAACAAGGCCGGACATTCAGTGCCGTGAATCTGCGCGGCCACTGGTCCCTGCTGTTCTTCGGCTATACCAATTGCCCGGATTTCTGCCCGACCACGCTCACCACCTTGGCCGCCATGAACAAGGGTCTGCGCGCCGACAAGGCGCTGGTGGTACCCCAGGTGGTCTTCGTGTCGGTCGATGCCAAGCGCGATACTCCGGAACAACTCAGTAAGTATGTGCCGTATTTCGATCCCGAGTTCATCGGGCTCACCGCCGCCGATCAATCCGGCATCGAAGCCATCGCAAAAAAGCTCGGCGTCGCAGTGATCATTAAGCCCACTGCCGACGGCGGCTACACCGTCGATCACTCGGGCGCCATTTTCGTGCTCAATCCGGACGGCCGGCTTACCGCGATCCTGACCGGCCCATTCAGTGTGGCCGCGTTGCAGGTCGATTTCCAGCGCATAGTGGCCGCCCGTGGCCGCATTGCCGGCCGCGCATGAACGGCACCGGCAGTAGCGCGAGTGGTAATTCGCGAGGCTCAACTGGTGCAGCGGGCCGCGATGGTTGGCGCGCGTTGCTATTCATCTGGTTTCAGCACCTGCTGCCGCAGCACGGACTCTCGCGGCTGGTTTTGAGGGCCACCCGCGTGCGCACCACGTGGTTCAAGAATGCGCTCATACGCGGGTTTTTGCGGCTTTTTAGCGTGGACATGAGCGAGGCCGCCGAGACCGATCCCTATCGCTTTGCCAGCTTCAACGAGTTCTTTACTCGCGTTCTGAAGGACGGCGCCAGACCCATCGCGCGTGATGCGGATGCCATTGCCTGCCCGGTGGATGGCTGCGTCAGCGAAGCGGGACGCATCGTCGGCGCCCGCTTGCTGCAGGCCAAGGGCCGCCACTACGGCCTGAAGGAGCTGCTGGCCGCACAACCCTGGGCAAGCTATTTCGAAGGCGGCTCGTTCGCGACCATTTATCTCGCGCCCTTCAATTATCACCGCATCCATATGCCGCTTCGCGGCCAACTGCTGGAAACCGTGTACGTTCCGGGCCGCCTGTTCAGCGTGAATGCCGTCACTGCACGGCATGTCCCGGGTCTGTTTGCGCGCAACGAACGAGTACTGACACTGTTCGATACGCCGTACGGCCGGTTCGCCCTGGTATTGGTGGGGGCGCTCAACGTCGGCAGCATGGCCACGGTCTGGGCGGGCGACATTACTCCCGCCGCGCGGCGCATTGTCACCAAAATTTCTGCGCCGCCAACCACGCTCGAGAAAGGTGCGGAGCTCGGCCGCTTCAACATGGGCTCGACCGTCATTCTGCTGTTCGAGCCAAATCGCGCACGCTGGAATCCCGAGGTGCAGGCAGGCCGCGTGGTGCGGCTCGGCGAATCCATGGGCAACGTCACATGAACCGGTGTCAGGTGCGCGGTAGCCGCGTAACAGGAACCTGCGGGTGAGTTGGCGCCCGACGGCCACCCTGAGCGCCCTGCAGCGCCGCGCCGCGCTGTTGCGGGCAGCGCGCGATTTTTTCGCCAAGCGCAGCGTGCTGGAAGTGGAAACGCCCATCTTGAGCGCGGCCGCGGTCAGTGATCCGCAAATCGAATCGCTGGCGACTCGCGTCGCCGGCACGCCGCTGCCGTACTATCTTTGCACCTCGCCTGAATACGCAATGAAACGGCTGCTGGCGGCAGGCAGCGGCGACATCTATCAGGTCTGCAAGGTGTTTCGCGACGCCGAGCGCGGGCGCTGGCACAACCCCGAGTTCACCCTTATCGAGTGGTACCGATTGGGGTTCGACGACGTACACCTGATGACCGAGGTGGAGGCACTGATAGGGGAGATGCTGGCGCCCTATCGCAGACTCGCTCCGGCGGAGCGCCTCAGCTACGCGGACGCGCTACAGCGCCACGCCGAGGTCGACGCATACCGCGCAAGCGATGCGGAACTGATGGATGCAGCGGCGCGTCAGGGCATTGTGTGCCACGCCGAACTCGATCGCGACGCCAAGCTCGATCTTTTGATGGGTCTCATCGTCGGCCCCCGTCTTGGGCTCGAGCGCCCTTGCTTCATCGTGGATTACCCGGCCTCGCAGGCCGCGCTGGCGCGCCTGAAACCGGGTCTGCCGCCGGTCGCGGCGCGCTTCGAGTTGTATCTCGACGGCGTCGAATTGGCGAACGGCTTTCACGAGCTGAGCGACACCGGCGAACAGCGAGCCCGGTTCGCGCAGAATTTGCGTCAGCGGCAGGCGCGCGGCCAAGTGGCGCCGCCGCTCGACGAGCGCCTGCTGGCCGCATTGGCGGCGGGCCTGCCGGACTGCGCCGGAGTCGCCCTAGGGTTCGATCGTCTGGCCGCGCTGGCGATCGGCGCGTCGCAACTCGCCGATGCCATGGCGTTTACCATCGACAATGCCTGACCCGGAGGGCCAGCGTGGCCAGTCAAAATCACCGTGCCTAGTTCTTCCCGCGCGAGAGGTACTCGCCCGTGCGAGTGTCGATGCGCAAAATTTCGCCTTCATTGATGAACAGCGGCACTCGCACCATGGCTCCGGTTTCCAGCTTCGCAGGCTTGGAGCCGCCGGTGGCGGTGTCGCCACGCACGCCGGGATCGGTCTCCACTACCTTGAGTTCCATGTGCGCCGGAGGAGTTACCTGCAAAGGCACGCCGTTCCACAATGTCACCACGCAGATGGTGCCGTCCTTCAGCCATTGCGCGCCATCGCCGACCGCCTGTTTGGAGGCCGTCAGCTGTTCGAAAGTCTCGGGCACCATGAAGTTGAAAAAGTCGCCGTCGCGGTACAGGTACTGCATGTCGGTATCGACCACATCCGCGGCTTCGACGGTATCGCCCGACTTCCACGTGCGTTCGATGGTGCGGCCCGTCTTAAGGTTTCGTACCCGGACGCGATTGAATGCCTGCCCCTTACCCGGCTTGACCATTTCGTTCTCGACGATGGAATACGGGTCGCCGTCGATCAGGATCTTGAGACCGGACTTGAATTCGTTCGTGCTGTAGTTCGCCATCGAAGGCCTCGGACTTGAAGGGCGCGTATGATAGCCGCAACCCCCAACCTAAAGCCAATTCGGGCAGTTTTTGCCGACTGGCCGCGCTACCCGGCCGCCGCGTGGCGATCTGACGCTTGAGTCGCTGGCTGCCTTTGACTTGGGTCCCAGAATCGAAAAAAACCAGGTGTTACACTCCCTCACCATTTTACGAGGGTTTTGAGCCGTGAGCGAACAGGGCGCCGTTCCAATGATCGTCATGACGAGGTCGCAGGACCACGTCGAGGCGATCAATAGCACGCTACGCAAGGCCGGTCATCCGGTGCATTGCACCTGGCTGCCGGACGCCCGCGATTTAGGGGATGCCCTGACCCAGCTGAACCCGGAAATGCTTATCGCCTTCATCGAGGAACTGAGCGTCGATCTGGCCTCGCTGATGAAGGTCAAGCAGCAGAACGCGCCCGGCATGCCCGTTCTGATCGTGCGCGAGCACGTCGATGAAGCCGCGATTGCGGACGCCATGCGCCTTGGCGCCCAGGATGTGGTGACGCTCGCCAACCGTAGCCGGTTGCAATCGGTCGCGACCCGCGAGCTGCGCTCCTACCGCCTGGAGCGGGCGCTGTCGACCACGCTGTCCTCGGCGCGCGAATACCGCGAGCAGCTGCAGCATTTCCTCGAGGGATCCGCGGACGCCATCACGCACGTGCAGGAAGGCATCATCGTCGATGCAAACCGGGCATGGCTCGAACTGTTCGGCTATTCCGGCGACGATGCGCTTACCGGCCAGCCGCTGATGGATTTGTTCGAGCAGGAAACGCACCCTGCGCTGAAGGGCGCACTGGTGGCCTGCCTGCAAGGCAAATGGTCGGGTCATGGGTTGAAAGTGCAAGCTCTGCTGTCCGATGGCTCCAGTCTCGCGCTCGAACTGCTGCTCACCAAGGCCGACTACGAAAATGAGCCGGCCATCCGCATCGCCATATCGGCCATGCGCAAGAAGGATCACGATCTCGAAGTGCAGCTCGCCGATGCGGTCAAGAACGACGCCACGACGCACTTTCTGCAGCAGCGATATCTGATCGCAGCGGTGCGCGAGCGCTGTGCCGCGGGCATGAAAGGCGGCGTGCGTCAATTTGCCCATATCAAGCCGGACCGCTTCATTGAAATACAGCACGCCATCGGTGTGCTCGCCAGCGAAGACTTCATGGCGCAGGTCGCGGAATTACTGCGCTCGCAGCTGACGCCCACGGATTTGTGCGGCCGCTTTGGCGGCAACGGCTTCTTGATCTTGCTGGAGCGCGGCACGGCACGCGACGTCGAGACCTGGGCCGAGAATGTCGTGAAGCGGGTAAATGAGCATACCTTTGCGATTGAAGAGAAGACTCTGTCGGCCACGGTGACCGTGGGCCTGGGATTACTACCGCCGGGCAATCCCGACGTGCTCTCGGCGATTACCGATGCGGTG
This sequence comes from Gammaproteobacteria bacterium, assembly GCA_025358615.1. Taxonomy (GTDB): domain Bacteria; phylum Pseudomonadota; class Gammaproteobacteria; order Steroidobacterales; family Steroidobacteraceae; genus Bog-1198. Next base: position 7,660 of record JANYIY010000020.1, read on the forward strand.
AGCGCCACCCGCCGCGGACGCGAGCTCGGCGGCAATCAAATGTATGCTGTGGACAAGGCCGACACGGACACGCGCGTACAGGCCTACGATAAGATTTGGGTCAAGCATATTAAGAACGCCTTGATGGAGAATCGCTTCCGCCTGGTGCAGCAGCCGATTGCCAGTCTGTTGGGCGAAGACAAGGGCATGTTCGACGTCCTGGTGCGCATGTTGGATGAGCAAGGCACGGAAGTGCTGCCTGCAGAATTCATCGCGGCGGCCGAGCGCAATGACCTGATGAAGAACATCGATCGCTGGGTGATCGGCGCATCGATGTCATTCGCCGCCAACCGCAATGCGGCCTGCATTTTCGTGCGTGTATCCAAGGACACCGTGCTCGACAAAAGCCTGTTGGCCTGGCTCGACACGCAGTTGAAATCACTCAAGATCGAGCCGAAACGCATCTGCATCCAAGTAACCGAGGATCTTGCGACCCAGTACGTGCGACAGACCAAGGAATTGGCGGAGAGCCTGCGCAAGCTCGGCTTTCGCTTTGCATTGGAGCATTTCGGTACCGGCCGCGATCCGTTGAAGTTGCTCGCCGAGCTGGACATGAATTTCATCAAGATCGACGGCTCACTGATGCAGGGGCTGTCGACCAATCAAATACAGCAGCAGCGGGTCAAGGGCCTGGTTGAAGCTGCGAAACGCAGAGGCATCGAAACGGTGGCCGAACGCGTGGAAGACGCCAACACCATGGCCGTGCTGTGGC
>JANYIY010000057.1 GCA_025358615.1 Gammaproteobacteria bacterium
GGCTGGAGCTATCTGCGCGGCGAGCTCGGGGAATTCGTGGAATTGATTCCGGCGCAGCAGCAGATCGGTCTGCACTGGTATCGCGGCACCGCCGATTCCGTGTATCAGAACCTGGATTTCATTCGCTCGCACCATCCCACCCACGTCCTCATCTTGGCGGGCGATCACATCTACAAGATGGACTACGGGCCGATGATTGCCTACCACGAACAATGCGAGGCCGACATTACCGTCGGAGTCGTCGACGTGCCGTTGGAGCGTGCCAATGAATTCGGCATCTTGACCACCGATGACACCAATCGCGTCACGAAATTTGCGGAGAAGCCTGGCAACCCGGATCCCATCATCGGACAGCCGAATCTGGCGCGCGCATCCATGGGCATTTATGTGATCGGCATGGAACGGCTTGAAAAAATGCTGACCGACGATGCGGCCAATCCTGCCAGCAATCACGATTTCGGCAGGAACATCATTCCTCCCGCCATTGGGCCCTTGCGCGTGTTCGCCTACCCCTTTCACGACGTCGAGACCCGTGCGCAAAATTATTGGCGTGATGTGGGCAACGTCGATGCGCTGTACGAAGCAAACATGGAGCTGGTGTCGCTCAATCCCGAACTGAACATCTACGATCATCAGTGGCCCATCTGGACGTACCAGGCCCAGCAGCCACCTGCGAAATTCGTGTTGGACGAAGAAGGCCGCCGCGGCATGGCGGTCAACTCCATGGTGGCCGGCGGCTGCATAATCTCCGGCGCCTATGTGAAGGAATCGCTGCTGTCGAATGACGTGCGCATCGAGGACAGCAGCAGTATCGAGAGCTCGGTGCTGTTGCCGGGAGTGACCATCGGCCGGCGTTGCAAAATTACCCGCGCCATTCTCGACGAGAACTGCATGGTTCCTGACGGCACGCAGATCGGCCAGGACCTCGCCCTCGACGAGAAGCGTTTCTATGTAACCAAGCGCGGCGTGGTGCTGGTGACCCAGGACATGCTGCGCGCAGCCGCGCCTCGTTAGGCGACGCGCAATTCAGACTGCACGCAATCTCAAGCTGGACCAAGCCGCCATCACGCTGCTTGCTTCGATACCCAGCATGTCGGGCACCCCTGCAATTTGACCGCACAGCACCTTTACATCCGCTGCGGCCGTGCCCCACGGCCGATATAGCGACGGCAACGCCTTGCCGAACAGTACGGCCTGGGGACAGCCCACCGCCGCAGCGGCGTGCGCCGGACCCGAATCGACGGTAATCAACCCCGTGCCCCGCGCCAGCAGCGCCAGCAGCCGGGGAATTGGCAGATCATCGGCCGCGTTGCACAGCCGGGAAACACCGGCGAGCAGTGCCACCTCTTCGTTCAACTCGTATTCCGGCCCCGTACCTAATAGCACAATCGAGTGATCCGGACATTGCCGGCGCAGATGCCGCAACACCTCGGCCCAGCGCTCGTTCGGCCAGTACTTATGATTGACTGCCAGGCGGCGCAGGCCGCGCCGCATGGTGCGTTTATTGCCGATCTGGACCAGGATCAGCGGCGCGGCGTTCAGGCCCCGTGCCTGCAGCCACAACTCGAGATCGCCACGCTGCTCATCGCTGACTTGCAGATAGCATCCCGGCGTCACCGCAGCGAGATCCGCCACGCGCGCCGCTTCTGAAATCGCCGCCGGCATGATTTGCGCGAGGCGCCGCCATTGCTCAGTCGCATGCTCGCCCGGCAACAGCGGATGATCCTTGACGTCGACCATGAATTGCGCCGAAATCCCGGCCCGCCCGAGCAGCGGCCGCGCCGCGTCACTGCCGTCGCAGTACCAAGTCGGACCCACGCCACGCTCGCGTAATGCCCGCACCACGCGCCGCTGGTCCGAACTCAGCCAGTAGGGAGTCTTGCGGCTGCGAACGCTCCATATGTCGCCCACTCCGGGTTGGCCGCGCAGCAGCAGCTCGCTCCACGGACCCGAGGTCACGATATCCACCGGCTCGCCAAACCGCGCATGCAACACGCGAATCAATGCGGTCAGCAGAACCATATCGCCGAAGGCACCGCACCGCACTGCCAGGGGACGGTTCAAACGCCGGGTACCGGCGCTGCGCGCACGTTTACCATTTCCAGCCGAATCTTGCGCCAGCCGCCGTAGCGGTAATACGTGATGGACATCAGCAACGACATCCCCGACGCCAGCGGAAAACTCCACCAGATCGCGTCCGCCTGCCCGCGATCCAGCATCGTATAGGCAAAAGGTATTCGGATCAGCCACAACGAAATGATCAGCATGATGAGCGGCGGCATCACCGCTCCGGTCGCGCGCACCACGGCAAACAACACCATCGACGTGCCGAAGAAGAGGTAAGACCAAATCACGATGTTGTTGAGATGCGCCGCAATGCCCAGCGCGGCGCCGTCGGCCGGCAGGAATAGACCCAGCGCGTGTCGATTGAGCGAAAGGATGATGGCGATCAAGGAACCGCCGATCAACAGATTGAACATGACGCTAGTCGTCGCGACTTTGCCGCCACGATCCCATTTCCCGGCGCCGACGTTCTGCGCCGCCATTGACGACACCGCAGCGCCGATCGACATAGCCGGCATTTGCACATAATTCCACAGCTGCACGGCTGCATTGAACGCCGCCGTTTCCTGAGAGCCAAAGCGGTTCACCAACGACATCAACGCAATCATGCTGGAGGAAATCACGAAGAATTGCAGTCCCATGGGAATTCCCTTGGTCACCAGCAATCGCACCAGCGACCAATCGACCGCGAACAGGCGCAGCTCATCGCGACGGATGCAAAGGAAATGCCGGGTTCCATATAAATGCGCCACCAGCGCAACGAAGCTCAGCGCCTGTGCAATCAGCGTGGCCATCGCAGAGCCGCCTATCCCGAAACGCGGGACCGGACCCCAGCCGAAGATGAACAGCGGATTCAATGCAATATCGAGCACCACTGACATGAACAGATAAACGAAGGGAGTTCTGGAATCGCCGGCACCTCGCAATACCGCCATGAGGAAGAACAGTCCGCCCATGAAGGGCAGCGCCAGAAAAATGATCCGCATGTAGGTAAGGGCCAGTGGCAACGCGTCCGGCGGCGTGCGCAGCCAAGCGACCAGCCAGTGCGACAGCATGAATCCCGTCAGGCTCATGGTGAGCGATAACCCTAGGAAGAACACCGCACTGGTGCCCACCACGCGCTTGGCCTCCGGGATGTTCTTCGCGCCCACGCATTGCGCCACCATGATGGTCGATGCCATCGAAAAGCCGAACATGACGCCGAACAGCAGGAACATGATGACGTTGGCGTTGCCGACGGCGACCAGCGCGGCCTCGCTCAAGAACTTGCCCACCCAAACGGCATTCACCGAACCGTTGATCGATTGCAGGACGTTGCCGAAGAGGATAGGTAGTGAAAAAGCCAATAGCGCGGGCGCGATCGCTCCTTCCGTCAA
>JANYIY010000129.1 GCA_025358615.1 Gammaproteobacteria bacterium
GCGCCATGTTAATGCGTTTCTGGAGGAGATTTCCGGGGAATTTGACTTATGGTCAAATGTATCGAGGATCGTAGTCGGATCCTGCGCCTGGCACCCCTAATCCCGCCCGACCCGATGCGCCCGGCCGGCTCTACCGACCGATCAGTCCTTGCCGACTAACTTCTCGGCAACGCGCGACAGCCAGGAATTGCGCCACCCCTCGACGCGCAGCTGCTCGCCCCTGGGTTTAGGCGCTCGCTTGGCCTCCGACAGCAAATCCTTGGGCAAATTGAGCTGAAACGTACCCGTCATTAAATTGTCGGCCATGGAAACTCCGTCGTTGATTCGTTGCTACCTGACATTGAGCGTACCGAGTCCAACGTCTGAGCAGATGGGATGCGCCGCACGTTATTGTCGTTTCCCAATAGCGCGCGACGCAACGCGTCGCCAGCCGGCGACGAGTTAGAGTTCTTCTCGCAATATGTCACTTAAGATTTTGATGCCACGCGATTTTCGTCACAAACCGGTTGCACCAAGACCATGCAAGCGGGTTGCCTCGAACTCGTCGCCCGGCAGCCAGTTCACCGTGCCCTTTGCCAGCAACGCCTGCCAGCCCAATGCAAAGCCGAATTTGGCGAGCGACGCGTTGCTCGAGAAATCCATCGCCGGTGAATATTCGTCGCCTGTATTGTGATAGCGCTTCGCGGTGTAATCGTCGGCCTGAGTCTTGCCCCATTCCGGCGGATGCCCGGCGAATTTCACGCCGGTGTTGATCGAGAATGCGGGGACCCCGGCGCGCGCCAAACTGAAATGGTCGGAGCGATAGTAGTGTCCGGCGCCGGGTTCAGGATCAGCCTGAATGGCGAAACCAAACGCCTTGGCAGTTTTCTCGACGATGGGATAGAAGGACGTACGTTCCGCGCCCGTCACGTTCACCGATTCAGGAAGGCCGATCGGCGGAATTGCGTCGAAATTCAAGCCGATCGCAATCTGAGCGGCCGGAATCGGCAGATGCTTGCCGAGAAAGTTCGATCCCAGAAGGCCCTTCTCCTCGGCGGTTACCGAGGCGAATAGCACCGGGTGCGGTGGCCGAGCAGACGATGTCGCAAAGGCATGCGCCAATTCCAACAAGGTTCCCACTCCCGTGCCGTTGTCGACCGCGCCGTTGTAAATATTGTCGCCGTTCATCGCGGGATCAATGCCAAGGTGATCGTAATGCGCCGAATAGACTACGGCCTGCGTGGGGGCGCCTGAATCGGTCCCCGGCAACATGGCCAGCACATTGTAAGACTCGAACTTGCGCACCTTGCTCACGACGTGGGCCTTGAAACGAACCGGCAATTCTCGTGCCGTGAACTCGCGCGTGCCGGCGCTCGCCAGCATATCGTCCAGTTTCAGGGAGGAGGCGCTGAACAATTGCCGTGCCACCTCCAGCTGTATCCACGAGGCCGCCTTGAGCTTGGGATCCCTGTCGTTGCTCAGGTATACCTGCTCATTGCTCCAAGAACTACGCACCACGCCCCAGCCGTAGCTGGCGAGATCCGTGCGGTGAATGATCAGAGCTCCGACCGCGCCCTTGCGAGCGGCTTCTTCGAACTTGTAAGTCCAGCGCCCGTAATAAGTCAGCGCCTCCCCGTTGAAGAATTTGGCATCTTTGGACGGCGGCTCATTGACGATCACCAGCACGACCTTGCCCTTGACGTCCGCACCTTTGTAGTCGTTCCAATGATATTCCGGTGCCTCGATGCCGTAGCCTACGAAAACGATGGGCGCGTCGATAGCGACGCTCGCCGTCTGCGTTTGGTTGCCCGTCACATAGTCGTCGCCCAGCTTCAAGTCGATCGCTTTGCCGAGCACCGGTTGCAAGGAGGCGACCGTCGCAGGCTCCGTGTGCACGCCGTTGAACTCGACCTTTTGCAGGTAGCCGCCGTCATCGCCGGCCGGCTTCAGCCCGTCCAAAGCAAATTCCGTCGCTATGTACTTCGCGGCAATGTCACCGCCGCGGCTGCCGGTGCCGCGTCCTTCGAGCAGGTCATCCGCGAGAAAACGCACATGCGCGCGGATGCGCGGCGCATCGATGCCGCGCATGGACGCCGCGACATTCGCGGGCAAGGCCAGCTCCTGTCCCAGATCCGGCGCCGCCCAGGCACCGGAAATCCACCCTGCCGCAACACCCAGCGCAAGTACCGTCAGCCTATAGGATTGCATCGACCGCCCCCCAATTGAAAGGATGGGCAAGACTAACGCAACTCACGGCTCCCGATGTTCTTTCTCTACGACTTGATGAAAGCCAACAGCTCCGCGTTGATGGTGTCGGCCCGTGGGCCTTTATCGGGAATGCCAGCCTGCAGCAAACAGTCCCTGGGCATTGCGCAGGTAGATCTTGTCGATGACTGCGCGCGGCAGGTGCAGGCCGTGGAACGAGGCGGCGAAGTCGGCTGAATGCATTTGATCCGTGGTCGTGAGGAAACGCCAATCATCGAGCCAGCCCCTGTGCACCTCGGCCAACGCCACGGGATCCTCGTCATTCGGGCCATACGCATCATCGCTGCCGTACAGGATGCGATCTTGGTAGCGCGTCAGAAATTGGCGTACTTTGTCGGGATTCTGCGCCGCCTGGAATTTAAGGTGCACCATGCGTGCGGCGACATCGACGCTGGCGTTCGGAAAGCGCTCGAGAAAGCTCGCCACCAGGTCGACGTCCCATTCAAGCGAGGCTAGATGCACGCCATCGAATCTCAGCGCCGGGTGTGAATCCAGCATTCTGTCACGCGCCGCGAGAATGGCCTGGTGCGTCGGCATCTCGGGGTGCAGGAACATGTGGTACTGGGGATGCTCGCGAAAATATTCCTGATCGGAGCGCACCGTCATCTTGTCGAAGGCCAGCCAGCAGTTGAGCGGCTCGGCTTGGTGCCCGAGCAGCACGCTGTTGCTGCTTTGCAGCTTTGCCAAGATGGGCTCGAGGCGCGGGTCATCGGGCATGACGTAGCTGCCATCGGCGTTTCGCACAATCATGCCGATGTTCTTCCAGATCTTGATACCCACGGCACCCTGGTGCAGAGCGGCATCGATCTGATTCAACGTGGCTTGGGTCCAGCCCGCTGTGCCGAAGTTCTCCGCGGAAAACGTCCCCGCGAACGCGACCCGCTCGGGATAGCGCTGTCGCAGGGAAACGGCGGCGCGTTGCTGCTCGGGAATGGGCGGAAAATCAGGATAGTCCGTGTTGATGGTCAGGATGCGGAAGTTGTCACGGATCGCCTGCGCCATGAAGCGATTCGCCACTCCGTGCACATGAACATGGGCATCGATCTTGTCGACTCGCGGAAAATCCACCACCGTGTAATAGAGTTCGCGCGCACCGCCGGCAAGCGCCGATGCCCGAGCGGCGTGGACTGGCGCAGACACCAGGCAGCACAGCGCCGCCAGTACGCATAAGGAGCCCGCGGCGCGGTATGACGAACTCACGCCAGCGTCACTTCGACGCCCCGCTGGCGCAGCTCCTCGACGGCCTGCGCCGGCGCGGCGCGATCGGTAATCAGCATATGGATTTGCTCCACCTTGGCGATGAGCGAAATATTGCGGCGCATGAGTTTGGAGGAGTCCGCGACCACCACGACTTGCCGGGAAATTCGGATCATCTGAGCGTTGAGCTCCGCTTCCGGCAGATGCGGCGTCATGACGCCGATCTCGGGGTCAAGCCCGTCGGCACCGAGGTACAAACGGTCCGCCTGCAGATTGGCCATCGCGGCCTCGGCCATGTGACCGGACAGGGAGTTCGATTCGCGGCGCAGAATTCCGCCGGGCATGATGAGCCGCACCGATGGCACATCCACGAGCAACGCGGCGATATTCAGTGCATTGGTGATGACATTGATTGAATTGAGGTCGGACAGGCGGATGCAGCGGGCGATTTCGGCGGTGGTCGTGCCGGAATCGAGGATTATGGTCTCGCCTTCCCGGATCAGGGCGAACGCGGCAACGGCGATGCGGACCTTCTCTGCGTGATGTTGCAGCTGCTTGACGCCCAGCGGCTGATCCATGTCCTCGGTACGCCGCAGCGCACCGCCGTGGGTGCGGGTCAGCGCACCTAGGGAGTCGAGCGCGGACAGGTCTGCACGAATCGTGACTTGCGAGGTGCCGAAACGCGTCGCCAGCGCCTCGACGGTGACGCGTCCCCGTTCGCGCAGCAAATCGCAGATACGCCGACGGCGCTCCTCGATCAACAAATTGCGTTCGGCCGGCTCGAGGATCAAGCGGGTATCGCCTCGAGCATCAGGAAACGATCGAAGGCCACTTGCAGACTATTGCGGGTCGCGGCCACCTCTCCCATCTGCCGGTCATTGAAATAGTCGCGCACTCGATACTGCCCGGCCGCAAGGCCGCGCAAAGACACGTGCCCGCTGAAATTGTGCGCATAGAAAGCATAGTAGAGACGGCCGGATTTCTCGACCACATGCGTTTCCGGTTTGTCGAATCCGATGTCGTATAGGTCGCCGCGATAGGTGCCGCGCGGCAGTTGGCGGTCATTATAGAGTGCAATCCACTTGCGCCATAACCGTTCTTTCTCCGGGGTCAGCAGAAATGAATCCTTCGGTTTTGGGTCGCGTGGCCAGGTGAACTTGGTCGAGATGATGCCGCCGATGCCGACGGTGGAGGCGAAGTCATCGTGCCCATCGCTCAATTCGACATGATCGCCCGCGAAGGCAGCGCTTGGTCCCATCAATGCCTTGAGTGTTTTGCCCTTGTGGCGCACCTGCCAGGACGATTCGGGATCCGAGGCCGGCGCCTGATTGAACGACTTGAAGTTAAAGAAGGAGTAGGACGTACCGCAGGGACACAGCTCGATCACCGCTTCGGGATTGACCTGCATCGCCGTCTCATAAATTGCCGCGAAGAATTCCTGCAGCTTCTCGCTTGACTCCTTCGGGTCCGCGTGCCGGTGTGCGGGGTTGTAGCAGGCTGCCACGCCGTTCAAGTGCTGACCGTCGATCTTGAGCCCGGCAAAACCCCACTCGCCGATGAACTTCTTGATCAATGACTGCGTGTACTGCACCGTCGGCTGGTACGCAGGGCACAGATAGAAGCTGTTCCACCAGGAAATTTTCTGTACCGCGCCTTCCTTGTCGAGCAGCAGCATGTCGGCGTGATCGTGCAGCAGGTCAGACCCCGGCGCGGCCGACAGCGGGGAATACCATAGTCGCGGCTTCAAGCCGCCGGCGCGAATGCTTGCAACGAGACTACGCACGTCCGCGTCGCCGTTCGGGTACTTGGCGCGATGGGGATTCCAATCGCCGATCATCGCCTGCCAGCCGTCGTCGATGACGGCCCACTCCAACCCCAATTCCTTCACCTTGGGCAGGGTCCCTTCGATCAGCTCCGTCGTGCAGGAGCGTTCATAGCCCCACGCACACCAGATCGCATCGTAGGCCTGCGCCGGCGGGACCGCCGGTGACATGCCGCGCTCGGACATCAGCAGCCGGTAGCGATTCAAGACCGCGAAATAGTCGCCGTCGTGGACCGCCACGAACGTTTCCGGCGTGTCGAAACGTTCGCCGGATTTGAGGTAGCGTCGCTCGCGGCCGCACACGGCGACTCGCACCTCGCCTCGCTGTCCCTGAACGGGAAGCGAGACTCGCTGCGGCGTTGTTTCCACGTGCCCCACCGCAAGCCCGCCGTCGCGGCGCCAGACATCGACGATGGGCGTACCGCCGCCATAGTCCGACGCCTCCATGCCGAGGAAGTTGTCCTGCGCAAATCCGGGTGCGACCGGTTGCACCCAGTCGCGGCGATCCTCGTACGTCGCGCCCGAGTAGCACCAGAATTGCGGCGCGCGGGTGCCGGAGGCGAGCACGCGAGTATCCCCATTGGTCCAGCTGCGAAAGCTGAAGATCCGCGCGGCAGTGTTGCGATACGCGACGCGGACCAGCGCCATGCCGGGATGACGTTCATACAGCGTCACCTGCACGATCTTCTCGATACCATCGCCGGACTTTCCCGACAAGGTGAGCCGTGTACCCTGACCATGCGCATCTTCGACGCCCGTCTGCTCTTGATGGTGGATCGCAAAATCGGTGAGGTGCGGGGCGTCCTTATGCCGGGCGTCGCCGCGCAGGGCGTCGCCACGCCCATCATCCGCGTCGAGCAGATATTCGCTGGGTCCCCAAGCGCTCATCGGCACCCAGTCCCGCCCCTGCTTGCGCGATATACGCGAATGAAGATTTGCATCCCATTCGATGCGCAGCGCCGCGTCCTCGATCATGGCCGCAGCCCGATCCGGCCGCTCGGGCGGGTGCGCAGCACCAGTCCCAGTCTGCGCCGGCAGCAGTCCGTGACGCAGCGTCAGCGCGAGCCCGCCGGCAAGTTGCACGAACCGTCGGCGCGAAGTCTTCGCGTTGCTCATGTGGCTTTATTCATGGACGGTGCATCCCCGCCTATTGACTTGTTCGCAAATAACAATAACATCAAATGTAATAATACGAAAGTGAATATGGGATGAATACTTTCATTTACTTTCGTTTTTGCGTGCCAGATGACGCGTGAATAAACCATCACTTAAATGGTGCAGGGAGACGAGCGTGCCTAGCCTCAAGCCTACTTTGATTGCGATTTGGCTGCCATTCGCGGCCGGGAGCGGCGCGTTCGCCGCTGCGGTCGACGGACCTGCCGCCGCGGATGCGCCGCCGGCAAGCAGCGCAAAAACCAGAAGCGCTCAGGGACCCGAACTGGAAGAGATCGTCGTCACCGGCCTTCGGGCCAGCCTGGAAAAGTCCCTCGACATCAAGAGGAAGGCCACCGTGGTGCTGGATTCCATCAATGCCGAGGAGTTGGGCCGGTTTCCGGACGCCGACGTCGCCGATTCGCTGGAGCATCTGCCCGGCATCACCATCAGCCGAACCACGGGCGGCGAGGGACAGAAGGTGTCGGTGCGCGGCTTTGGACCGCAGTACAACATCGTCACCTTGAACAATCGCATCCTCGCCACCGATGATGATGCCCGCGACCTCGCGTTCGATGTGTTGCCCTCAGAAGTGATCTCCGGCGCCGACGTGCTCAAGTCTTCGGAAGCCTCGGCGCTCGAAGGCAGCATCGGCGGCACGGTGAACCTACGCACCGCGAGTCCGTTCGATAACATGGGCTTCCATGGCGGCGCGCATGCCGAGGGCAATTACAACCAAATGACCTCGCTGCATGGCTACAAGGTCTCGGCGTTCGCCTCGGACACGCTGCTCGACAATACCCTGGGATTCCTGATCGCGGGCGTGCGGTCCGACACTCACACCCGTACCGATGCGCTGAACGCGTACAGCCAGGACATCTACAGTGCGAACGCCTTCCCCTTCGAGGATTCCAACATGTCGCCGCCCGCGGGGACGCCGCTCGCAGCCGCGCCGTGCTGCATCACCTTCGGCTCGATCTACGACGAGAAGAAGCGCGATGCTTTGTCCGGACGCCTCGAATGGCGCCCCAACGACGCCTTGAAGCTGGTCGCCGACGGCCTCTGGACCAAACTGCAAGATCCGCAGATTGGCTACAACCAATCGTATTATTTCCCCTACAGCACCGATCAGAACGGCAACGGCACCTGGTCCGATTCGAGCGCGACGATCAAAAGCGGGGTGGTCACCGGAGTGACGTCGAGCAACTTCACGCCGGAGATCGTCAACAACACCATCAACCGCAACGTCGTCACAACGATGTATGGCTTGAAGGGCAGCTGGACGCCCACCGACAGGTTCTCGCTCGGCTTCGATGCCTATCGCTCGACCGCGAATCGTCCCGAGGGCGGCACCGACACCTTCGTGACCGCGGGCTTGGTGTCGGCTTTGCCAAATGCTGAGGACTTCATCACGCTCACCGACCTGCCGCACAGTCTGCCGAGTCTCAACGTGATGGTTCCGCCTAGCCAGCTCGGCCTCTCGGCGTGCCCAAGCGGCACCGCAAGCGCCACCAAAGCCGGCTACTGCTCGTATACGGCGCTGATGAACTCGGGATTTCTGAACAACAACAAGTATTGGTCCACGCACTACGACGGGCTCAACGGCTACTCGGTGCACGACCAGGTTACGGGCTTCACCCTGGATGGAAAATTCCAGGCCAGCCTGGGATTCTTCGACAAGCTGCTTTTCGGCGTCGGCTACAACCACCGCGAGAAGAACCGCGTCGACAGCAGCAACGACTGGACCAACGGCTCCGGTCAGTACGGCACGCTCTACCAAACCGTTGGATGCCCGGTGCAGTGCAGCCCTTATTCCTTCGGCTCGCAGGGCCTCGATGTCATTTCCTTCATCAGTCCCCCCAATTTTATGCAAGGCGCCGGCGGCTCGTACCCGGCGGTGCTGCCGCAGTTGAATATCGCCCAGCTGCTGGCATTCATGGCGAGCTTGAACGGCAAGCCCAACCCAAGCTACTGCACTGCGCTGCCGTGCTCCACGCCGTTCAACTTTGCTAATACGCTGCCGCAGCCGAACCCGTTCAACTCCTATCAAGTCGCCGAGAAGACCTATTCCTTCTATACGGAAGCAACCTTCGCCGGCAACAACTGGTCGGGGAATGTCGGCGTACGCGTGGTGCACACCACCACCCTGGCCGCCACCGCCGAATCCGTGCCGACGGACATATGGACCAATAATGCGACCAATTCGGTGCAGAGCTTCAACGTCGATTACAGCACCGCGTCGCAGTTCCTGCAGGAGGCGAGCTACACTCTGGCGCTGCCGTCCGCCAACGTGAGCTACTGGGTGGTGCCGGAGCGGCTGCAGTTTCGCGCGGCGGCGGGTGAGACCCTCTCGCGTCCGAACCTAAATCAGTTGGCTCCGAACTCCACCAACCAGGCCATCAACGGAACTCCAGCGCTCGATTACACCGGCACCGCGGGACTCAAGCCCATCAAGGCGTGGTCCGTGGATCTGTCGCTCGAATGGTATTACCAGCCTCACTCGGCGCTCAACGCGGCGCTGTTCGGCAAAAAAGTGACCAACGACATCTATACCGGAGTCCAGACCAGCGTAGATCTTGGCACACTCGAATACGACAATGGGCCGCCGGGTACACCGAACAATCCGCCGAAAAAATTCTTATGGACCATTACTGCTCCTGCCAATGGCGCAAAGTCCACCTACACTGGTGTCGAGTTGAGCTGGCAGCACTTCCTCGAGAACGGCCTGGGCACGCACATGCAGTACACCCACACGTGGAGCAAAGGCTACGATCAGAGCGGCAACCCTACCGGTGCCGTCAACTCAGCACCGCCCACCACCTTCTCGGTTAGCCTCATCTATGACAAGGGGCCGTTCAACGCCGACGTGAACTGGGACCACACCTCGAGCTACACCACCTATTGCTCGTTGTGCACCGAAGTGCCGGGCTGGCCGGCGATTGCCGATTCCTTCTCGTGGCTAACGGCGAGCGCTCACTACCGGATCTACAAGGGCTTCGAGGTGTACGTCGAAGGCAAGAACCTCACCAATGCCATCGCGCACACCTATCTCAACGGCAATCCCTTGTTGCCATGGGGACCGGGCCAGCTCGTCGGTGAGAGCGCCAGCGGCACGGGTCAGGGCTACAGCGCGTACGGCCGCAGTTACGTGCTCGGCGCGTCGTATCGATTCTAAGGTGAAGAAACCCTGGCTCATCTACGCGCTGATCACCACCGGTTTTTGGGGCGTGTGGGGCGCGTTCGCGGAGTTCCCGACGCGGCATGGATTTCCGGAAACCCTGGTGTACGTGGTGTGGGCGCTGACCATGATCCCGCCGGCCCTTTACGCAATGCAGCGTGTCAGCTGGCGGGTGCTGCGCGATCCAAAGTCCGTACTGCTGGGGTCGTTGATCGGATTGACCGGTGCGGGCGGTCAGATGCTGTTGTTCCATGCCGTGCACACCGGGCCCACATACCTGATCTTTCCCATCATTGCCTTGTCGCCCGTGATCACCATTGCGTTATCGATGCTGTTTCTCAAAGAACGCGTGACCAAGGTCGGCGCATTCGGCGTGCTGCTGGCGCTGGTCGCGTTGCCGCTGTTCAACTACTCGCCCGGCGGCGGCGCCGATACCGCCACTGCGGCCGCCGCCGGCGCGCAGGGCGTGTCCTGGTTCGTCTATGCCCTGATCATTCTGCTCGCCTGGGGTGTGCAGGGCTATTTCATGAAGCTTGCCAACAATTCCATGGATGCGGAAAACATTTTCCTCTACATGACCATCACGAGTCTCGCACTCGTACCGGTGGCCCTGTGGATGACCGACTTTTCGGCCCACATCGAGTATGGGTGGCAGGGACCGGGGCTGGCGGCGATTACGCAAATCCTCAACGCCGTCGGGGCGTTGACCCTGGTATATGCCTTCCGCTACGGGCGTGCACTGGTAGTGGCACCGCTCGCCAACGCGGGCGCGCCGATCATCACCGCGATCGTCTCCATGATAGTGCTGGCCGTCATGCCGAATACCATCACCGTCATCGCCATCGCGCTGGCCTTCCTCGCCGCCGCGCTGCTTGCCCTCGAACCGGAAGAGAAGCTGATTGAGCAGCCTGTATGATTGCAATGCAGAAGTGACATCGATGTTGAGCTCCCCGTCATGAAAGCATTGCTCGATCTCTTGCGCGAACACAAAGGCGGCGCCGGAGGCGGAATCGTTTCTGCATGCTCATCCCACCCGCTGGTCATCGAAGCGGCCTTGCGCGAGGCGGCCCGCTGGAATCAGTGGCTGCTGATAGAGGCAACGTCGAACCAGGTAAATCAATTCGGCGGCTACAGCGGCATGACCCCGGCCGCCTTCCACGCCTATGTCGCGGACATAGCCCGGCGCGGCGGGTTACCGCAAGAGCGCGTATTGCTCGGCGGCGATCACCTGGGCCCCAACTGCTGGCAAATGGAGCCGGCCGCTCTCGCCATGGAGCGCTCCGAACAATTAGTCGCGGATTACGTGAGGGCGGGATTTCGCAAGATTCATCTGGATTGTTCGATGAGCTGCGCCGACGATCCACCGGCCCTGACCGACGCGACCATTGCCGCGCGAGCTGCACGCCTGTGCCGCGCGGCCGAGAGCGCCCGGCAAAGCGCCGGCGGCGAGCCGCCGGTGTATGTCATCGGCACCGAGGTGCCCAAGCCCGGAGGCGCCGCCGAAGCACTCGAGCTGCTCGCCGTCACCACTCCCACCGGGGTTACCACGACGCTGGAGGCGCACCAAACCGCGTTTCTCAACAACGGCCTGGCAGACGCCTGGACACGTGTCGCAGCAATGGTCGTGCAGCCGGGGGTGGAGTTCGATCATCACAAGGTGATCGATTATGATCCTGCGAAGGCCGTCGCACTCTCGGCACGCATCGAACATGAGTCCCATCTTGTGTACGAAGCACACTCGACCGACTACCAGACACCCGCAGCCCTCGCCGCACTGGTTCGCGATCATTTCGCCATCCTGAAAGTGGGCCCTGCCCTGACCTTTGCATTGCGGGAAGCCTTGTGGGCACTCGTGGACATCGAACGCGACCTAGGGATAAGCCCGCGCGAATCGTTGCAAGATATCGTGCTCGCCGCGATGCGCCGCGATCCCCGCTATTGGAAAGCGTATTATACCGATCCTGACTCGCAGACCTTCGATCTGCAGTACAGCCTGAGCGATCGCATCCGCTATTACTGGAACGTCCCCGAGGTGCGCAGCGCAAGCGGCACCCTGATCGACAACCTTACCAAGCGTGGCATACCCCTGACGTTGCTCAGTCAATACTTGCCGATGCAGTATGCTGCCGTTCGCCAGGGGGCTCTCGTGAATGATCCGCGGGAGCTGCTGGTCGAGGGGGTTGCCCGCGTCCTGCGCGGATATGCCGACGCCTGCAATCCGGCGCGGCAAGTAACATTGAGGGGTTGAGGGATGGATGAATTTGGCTTGAGTTCAGTACAGATCGACAGCGCAGGCGCGCATTGGACCGCCCGCGAGGTGTTGCAGCAGCCGGAATTGTGGCTCGAGATCGAGAATCTGGTCGCGGGCGACGCCGGCCGCCTCGACGAATTCCTTGCCCCACTGCTGGCACGCCCCGACCTGCGCATTCTGCTGACCGGCGCCGGTACCTCTGCATTCATCGGCGAATGTCTCGCCCCCGCCCTGGCCCGAATATCCGGTCGGCGGGTCGAAGCCATAGCGACTACGGATCTGGTGGCAAGTCCGCACAGCTGGTTCAACACGGACACGCCCACCCTCTTGGTGTCCTTTGCACGCTCCGGCAATAGTCCGGAGAGTGTTGCGGCGCTCGAGATTGCAGACGCCGGCGTAAAGCATTGTTCCCACTTGATCCTGACCTGCAACGCGGAAGGCGCGCTGTACCGCCGCGCGCAATCGCTGCCGAACGCGCGTTGCATACTGCTGCCGGAAGCTAGCAATGATCGCAGCTTTGCGATGACATCGAGCTTTACCGGCATGCTGCTTGCCGCAGCAACGGTATTCGGCATTCTGCCCGCAGATCGCCCGCGCACGGCGGCGCTCGGAGTGCTGGCGCGGCAGGTCGTCCCCGGTTGCCTGCCGCTGCTGCAAGACCTGGTGCGTCAAGGATTCGATCGGGTGGTCTACTTGGGCAGCACGGAACTCAAAGGCTTGGCGCGCGAGGCAGCGCTGAAAATGCTCGAACTCACCGATGGTCAGGTGGTTGCGGCAGCCGAAGCGCCCTTAGGCTTCCGCCACGGACCTAAGACGATTCTGAATCGCAAAACACTGGTCGTAGTATTTCTATGCAATGACCCGCACACGCGCCGTTACGACATGGACCTGCTCAACGAGCTGCGCCGCGATGCCGTGGCGGGACGGGTGATCGCTCTCTCGACGTCGGCCGATTTACCGCGGCATCCCGACAATGTGGTACTCGACTCAGCGCGCGGCGCCGCCGCTGTCGGCGATCTCGCGCTTTGCCTGCCCTACGCGGTGTTCGCTCAAGCGTTGGCATTGCTGAGCTCGATTTCGCGTAAGTGTAGCCCCGACAATCCCAATGCCGCCGGCACGGTGAGTCGGGTCGTTCAGGGCGTATCCATCTATCCTCGGCAAGATCTTCGCTCGTGAGGACCTATCTGGGAGTCGACGGTGGCGGCAGCAAGACCGCCTTCGTCCTTATTGATGAGGCGGGGACGGTGCTCGCTTCGCACACCGAAGGACCCGCCTACTATCACGAAATCGGGCTGGATGAAATGCGCAATTTGCTGGCCCGCGGCATCCGTGCCACGCTGCAGCCTGTCGGCATCGCGCCGCCGGAAGTGGATTTTGCGTTTCTCGGCTTGCCGGCATTTGGCGAAGATAGCCGATTGCTTGCAACCTTAAGCGCCGCCGCTTCGCCGACGCTGCCCGTGGGGCGCTACCGCTGCGAAAATGACGCCATCTGCGGCTGGGCAGGTGCCCTCGCCTGCCAGGACGGCATCAATATCGTCGCCGGCACCGGCTCGATAGGCTATGGCGAGTTCGCCGGCCGCAGCGCGCGCGCCGGCGGCTGGGGTGAGCTGTTCAGCGACGAAGGCTCGGCCTACTGGGTGGCGCGCGAAGGACTGAAAGCTTTCTCACGCATGAGCGATGGCCGCCTGCCGCGAGGCCCGCTCTATGACTTGCTGCGGCGGCATCTTGGCTTACAAAGCGATTTGGACCTCTGCGCCCGTATCTATAGCGGAGGCACCGATCGCAGCGAGCTCGCTGCGCTGTCGACGCTGGTTTCGCAGGCGGCGGGCGCCGGCGACGTCGCAGCCAGGGCATTGTTCGATATGGCGGCCACTGAACTGGCGCAGATCGTCGACGCCGTGCACGAGCAATTGCAGATTCCGGACGATGTGCGGGTGACGGTGTCCTACTCGGGCGGCATGTTCCAACTGCGGGATCTACTGCTGGCACCGTTGCAATCGACTCTCGCGAGCGGC
>JANYIY010000130.1 GCA_025358615.1 Gammaproteobacteria bacterium
CGGGCACCCGGCCGATTGTGACGACACGCGTGCGGGGTTGTTAAAAATAGCCGCGCTTTATACCATGAACATCTGTTAGAAACAAAGCCTGCCCGCCTATGACCGTGACCATCAAAACATCCCCTGAACAGGACAAAATGCGCGCCGCAAGCCGCCTTGCCGCCAGCGTGCTAGATATGATCGAGCCCTACGTTCTACCCGGGGCGACCACCGAGGAACTCGACAAGCGCTGCCATGACTTCATCGTCGATGAGCTTAAGTCGATTCCGGCCAATCTCAATTACCGCGGCTTCCCCAAGACCATCTGCACCTCCGTGAACCACGTGGTTTGCCATGGTATCCCGGGTGATAAAAGGCTCAAGGCCGGCGACATCATCAATATCGACGTGACCGTGATTCGCGACGGCTTTCACGGCGACACCAGCCGCATGTACTGCGTCGGCGTTGCGCCCGTGCTCGCCCGCCGTCTGACCGCGGCCTGCCATGAAGCCATGTGGCGCGGCATCCGCACCGTCAAGCCCGGCGCCCGGCTGGGCGATATCGGGCACGCCATTCAGACCTACGCCGAGGCCAACAACTTCTCCGTGGTTCGGGAATACTGCGGCCATGGTATTGGCCGCATCTATCACGAAGACCCCCAGGTGCTGCACTACGGTAAGCCCGGCACCGGCCTCGAATTGACGGCCGGTATGACCTTTACCATCGAACCCATGATCAATGCCGGACGGCGCGACGTGCGACTGCTACCGGACGGATGGACCGTGGTCACCAAGGACCAATCGCTGTCGGCGCAGTGGGAACACACCATTCTGGTGACGGACTCGGGCTTCGAGGTGCTTACCTTAAGTGCCGCTGAGGGCCTACCCGCGGTCGGCTCGGGTATGCCCGCCACAGGTATGCCTGCCACTTGTATGCCTGCCACTTGAACGCCCACGGCAAGTTGCTCGACCAAGTCGCTGATTGGCCCTATCTTGCGGCCGCGGCCGCGGCGCTGCAAGACGGCCAATTCTCCCCCATTGTTTTCCGTCAGGTCTTGGATCACGGCACGGAGCTGTTGAAAGAGCGATTCGAAGCCGACGAAGCCGTTGAGGATCTGGTGCGCGACCGCGCACGCTTGGTGGATATCACATTGCGCGCGGCCTGGGTGCGCCACGCCGGCAAATTCGCCGATGATCTGGCGCTGGTGGCCGTCGGCGGCTATGGACGCGGCGAACTGCACCCGAGTTCCGATATCGACATCATGGTGCTGCTGCCGAAAAGCGATTCGGCCGACTGGCAACCGGATATCGAGCGCTTCCTCACGTTTCTCTGGGACATCGGCCTGGAGGTAGGCCACAGCGTGCGCGCCATCGACGACTGCCAGCGCGAGAGTCTCGCCGACATCAGCGTCGCCACCACCCTGTTCGAAGCGCGCTTGCTGGCCGGCCCCGAATCCTTGTTTGCGGGCATGCGCCGCGCGCTGGCGCCCGATCGACTGTGGTCCTCCCAGGATTTCTTCGAGGCGAAGGTCAAGGAACAGGTGGAGCGCCATCACCGCTACTTCGACACCGCGTACAACCTGGAACCGAACGTCAAATCGAGCCCGGGGGGCTTACGCGACATTCAGACCATCGGCTGGGTGGCGAAGCGCCACTTCGGCACGGATACGCTCGACGAATTGGTGGCTCACGGGTTTCTCACCGGTGGGGAATTGCGCAAGCTCAAGGCGGGCCAGTCATTTCTCTGGAAGGTGCGCTTCGGGCTGCATGCGTTGACCGCACGACGCGAAGATCGGCTGCTGTTCGACTACCAGATCAAACTGGCGAAGATGTTTGGTTACGAGGACGCGAGTTTCACGCTGGCCGTCGAGCAGCTGATGCAGAAATACTATCGCACGGTCATGGACGTCAGCTTGCTGAACGAAATGCTACTGCAGCTGTTCCGCGAAGCCATCTTGACGCAAAGCGCGCCACCGCTGCCGATCAACGCGCGTTTTCAAATCCGCAACGACTATCTGGAAGTAACGCATCCGGAAGTGTTCGCCCGCTACCCCTCGGCGCTGCTGGAGATGTTCGTGCTCTTGCAGCAGCATCCTGGCTTGCGCGGCGTGCGCGCCGAGACCATCCGCGTGGTCGGCACGCACGTCTGGCTCATCGACGAGGAGTTCCGGCAGAACCCGCGTCATCATCGGCTGTTCATGGAGATTCTCTGCGCACCCGTCGGGGTCACGCACGAACTGCGCCGCATGAACCTTTACGGCGTGCTCGGCCGCTACATCCCGTCCTTCGGGCGCATCGTCGGACGCATGCAATACGACCTGTTCCATGCCTACACCGTGGACGCGCATACCCTGTTCGTGGTGAGCAATCTGCGGCGCCTTGCCATGCCGAAATTCAACGAAGAATTTCCCGCCCTGAGCCGTATCATGCAATCGCTGCCGCGCCAGGAGATCGCTTATCTGGCCGCATTGTTTCACGACATCGCCAAGGGCCGCGGCGGCGATCATTCCGAGCTGGGAGCGGTTGACGCCGAGGCGTTCTGTTTGGAGCAGGGACTGGGTCGCTACGAGGCGCGTCTGGTCGCATGGCTGGTCAAGAATCACTTGATCCTGTCGATTACTTCGCAGAAAAAAGACATCAGTGATCCGGACATCATTCACGATTTCGCGCGCCACGTGGGCGATCAAGCGCATTTGGATTATTTGTACGTGCTGACCGTCGCGGACGTGCGCGGCACCAATCCCAAGCTCTGGAACGCATGGAAAGCGCGGCTTTTCGAGGAATTCTACGAACGCACCAAGCGCGCGTTGCGCCGCGGCCTGGAGACGCCGGTCGATCAGGAAGAGTTGATTCGCGAAACTCAGCAACAGGCGCGGGAAAAAATGCCCGACGTCGCGCCGCAGGAAATCTCGCGTGTCTGGTCGCAATGGACGGAGGCTTACTTCCTGCGCTATTCGCCCGAAGAGATCGCCTGGCAGACCACGCTGCTGGCCCCGCGCCACCCGAACGACGATGCGCCGCTGGTCGCCATTCGCCAGCTTAACGATCGCGGTGGCACCGCCGTGCTCACCTACGCGCCGCGGCTGCTGCGCAGCTTTGCCAGAACCACCGCAGTGCTCGATCAGATGGGTCTCAACGTCGTCGATGCGCGGCTGATCACCAGCGCCAATGGCTTCAGCCTGGAG
>JANYIY010000150.1 GCA_025358615.1 Gammaproteobacteria bacterium
CAGCTGAGTTAGGTTATGTCGCGACCTACAACGGAGGGATGGGAAGATGATCAAGACAATTTTGCTTTCTATTGCTTTAGGTGCAGCCGCGTCAGCAACGTATGCACAGGCTGTCGATGCCGCCAAGGAAACCGCCAAAGCGGCCGTTGAGAGCACCAAGGAAGGCACAGACAGAGCCAAGGCTGCCGTACATTCGGGCCCCGAGAAGGCACTCGACAAGACGAAGGCTTCCGTTCACAAGGCGAAAGCCCGCTATCATAGGCATCGTGCAAAGGCCGACGCCAAAGCTGCTGCGCCTTAGCGGATAGCCGAGCTAGGATAATATTTGGGGTGGCGGACACACGGTGTCCGCCATACCGATCGCCGGCGACCCTCCTTGCGATCTGCCGGCGCTACGCTGTCTACTCCTGACGCAAACCCGGTATCACTTCGCCTCATGCGTCGTTGGGCGAATTTTCCGCTAGCTGCGAGAGATGCCTTATTCTCGGCATCTGCGCTCAGCAATACCAACGGGGTTCGAAAATGATGTTTTGTCTGCCTGCCCGAGATGTCCGTGTGTTGTTCCAATACGCAAGCACGGCGCTGGGGGCGCTGCTGCTCGCGGCTTCCGCTTTTGCGGGCTCGCCCGAGCCCGCGCAGGGTCGGCAAGTCGGTAGCGCTTCAGACTACACGGTGTTGCCGTCGCGCGAGCGCGTGGAGCCTGAGAACCGCGTCCTGACCGAGCGCTTGGAGCATCTGCTGCCGGCGCTGATGACCGAGGTGGGACTGGACATGTGGGTGGTGGTTAACCGCGAGTATGCCGAAGACCCCGTGTATTTCACTCTTGTGCCGCAGCCGAGTTTCGCGGCACGGCGCACGACGATGCTGGTGTTCAGTCGCGCGGCGAACGGTACCGTAGAGCGCCTGGCGGTCAACCGGTATCCGCTCGGCGCCCCCTATAAGTCGGCCTGGTCGGGCGGTGATCTCGACGCGCAGTGGAAAGCGCTGGGCGCGCTGATTGCCGGCCGCGACCCCAAACGGATCGGCATCGATGTCTCCCGTACCTGGCCGGCTGCGGATGGCCTGACCCACGCGCTGCACGAGCGCCTGGTCGAGGTACTGCCGCCGGGATATGCCGATCGTCTCGTATCCGCCGAAGCGCTCGTCGTGCGTTGGATCGAAACACGCACGCCGGCTGAGCAGGCCGTGTATCTGCACATCGATAGCATCGCGCGCGGTGTCATCGCCGAGGCATTCAGCGGCCGCGTGATCACCCCCGGCGTTACGACCACCGATGATGTCGCCTGGTACATCCGCGAGCGCTTCGAGTCGCTCGGACTGCGCCTGTGGTTCATGCCGACGGTGGATCGTCAGCGGGCCGGCGAGCCTTGCCCGGTGGGGGCCTCGGGCGGGCACTGCGGCGACGAGGGACGGATCGAGGCGGGCGACGTGTTGCACAACGACGTGGGGTTCTGCTACCTGAAGCTGTGCACCGACACTCAGGAAATGGCCTATGTACTCAAGGCTGATGAAGAGGACGTGCCTAAGGGACTCAAGGCCGCACTGGCCGGCGGCAATCGCTGGCAGGACATCCTGACCGGATCGTTCCAGGAAGGGCGTTCCGGCAACGAGATCCTCGCCGCCACGATCAAAGGTTGCGCCGCGACCGGCCTTGCCTGCAGCACCTATAGCCATCCGCTCGGCTTTTTCGGGCACTCCCTGGGACCGACGATCGGCATGTGGGACAACCAAGGGCCGACGACGGGGGCGGGTGATTGGCCGCTGCATCGGGACACCGTCTACGCGATCGAGGGCAACGTCGCAGTGTCTCTGCCGGAGTGGGGCGGGCAGCGTATGCAGATCATGCTGGAGCAGGGCGCGCTGTTCGACGGGAAGGGCGTGCGCTATCTTGCTGGGCGTCAGACGGAGTGGCATCTCATTCGGTAGGGCCGGTCGCCGGAATTACTCCGTGATCCCGTCGCGCGCCGACTGAGAACTTATGGTAGAACTCTCCGCAGGGGATCAGACAGCGTGCGGGCTCTCAAGGGTAAACCAAGGATTCCAGCAAGTGAATGATAGCGACGATAAGGCGCCAGGCCGCCGCGTCTTGAAACTGAAGGCGCCATCCAATCGAAATCAAGCATCCAAAAAAGCGGTGACG
>JANYIY010000161.1 GCA_025358615.1 Gammaproteobacteria bacterium
ACCGCTCGCACCAGCCTTACCGATCAACAGGTTTGTATAGATGCAGGAATGAATGATCTGCATTGCTTGCCGGCAGGTACATGGCTGGCGAATAGGCCTCTTCCTCATCGCTCTCAGGCGTGGGGTCGAAGGACATGTCGCGCGCGGACAGACGCTGTTCCATTTCGCGAACGTCAGCCACGTCGACACCTAAGTCACGAGCCACCGCCGCGGTCTCCGCTTCGGACAGCCAGGCCAGGTTCTTCTTCATCTTGCGCAGATTGAAGAACAGCTTGCGCTGCGACTTGGTGGTGGCCACCTTGACCAGGCGCCAATTGCGCAGCACATACTCGTGAATCTCGGCGCGGATCCAATGCACGGCAAAGGACACCAGGCGCACACCCACCGTCGGGTCAAAGCGCTTCACCGCCTTCATCAGGCCGACATTGCCTTCTTGCACCAGATCGCCCATCGGCAGGCCATAGCCCAAGTATCCGCGTGCGATGTGCACGACGAAACGCAGGTGCGAGAGCACCAGTTGGCGAGCGGCCTCCAAATCGGCCTCGGAGCGGAAACGAACCGCCAAGGCGACTTCGTCTTCCTTCGACAGAACCGGAATCTGGGATACTCGGTCTATATAAGAGTCGAGGCTCCCTACGGGGCCTGCGAATACTAAACCGCCCTTTTGTTTAGCGACTAAAGCAGTACTCATCAGCTCAAACCTCCCAATCAGCTTGGGTGCCATAGTAGCACTCCTAGGGTATGACTGCTAATGTTACCGATAGTTCACATCTTGTTTAAGTAATTGAAAAATATGAAGTTAGGTCGGCTCAATACCGCGGATATGCCGCGTTGCAGCAAGCCAGGAGCCGAGCCAGGCGAGGGCCACGGCCAGGCTCAGAACCTGCGCTGCCGCCAAGAACTTCAGGCCCTGCAAATGGAACTGGCTGCCGTACAACGCCGCCAGCGAATCCACCGGCTTGGCTAAGACCGCCGCGGCCACCGCCACCAGAATCAGGGCGAGCAAGCCGCCGCCCAAGCCGTACCACACGCCGCCGTAGAGGAAGGGCCGGCGCGCGAATCCGTCGCTGGCGCCGACCAGCTTCATGACCTCGATCTCGGCGCGGCGGTTCAAGATGTCGAGGCGGATGGTGTTGCCCACGATGAGCACGACCCCCGCGCCCAACAGGCCTGCGGTGAATGCGACCACGCGCCGCAAAATATCCAGCATGGCGTGCAGACGCTTCACCCACTCGGTATCGAGCTGGACATTTTGCACGTCGGCCATGGCGGCAATCGACTCTTTCAGCTCGGCCGTGCCCTGCGGTGTGCTGGCATCCAGAGAGGGAGTGACGATGAGGGTGTCGGGCAGGGGATTGTCACTCAGCGCATCGAGCGCCTTGCCGAACCCCGAACTGTCGCGAAACTCAAGCATTGCCTGATCGGCCGTGATGACCCGCACCGCAGCCACGTCGCCGCGAAGGCGCAGCTGTTTGGCGAGCGCGCCGGTCCGCGCGGCACCGGCCTTCTTGTCCATGTAGACCGATAGATCGAAGGCGTCGTTCCAATTGCCGGTGGCGGTGCGAATATTGGTCAGGAACAAATTCAGGAACAGCGGTAGGGCGAGGGCGATGGCGATGACCCCCATGGTCATCAGCGAGCCGAAGGGGTGCTTCACGATATGGCCGAATGACCCCACCAGGGTTTGCGCATGCCGTGCGAAATACGCTTGCACGTTCATGGCGATGCGCCGCCGCCGATCATCGCCGGGTCCGGCGGCAGGCCGGGATCCGTCACGCGCCCGTCGCCCAAGACGATGCGCCGCGCGCCGAATTGCTCGATGAGGTGTACATCGTGGGTGGCGATCACCACCGTTACGCCCACTTCATTGAAGCGCTTGAACAGCTTCATGATCTCGAGGGCGAGTTCGGGATCTAGATTACCCGTGGGTTCATCCGCGATGAGCAGCGTCGGCTTCGCCACCACTGCGCGCGCAATGCCCACCCGTTGCTGCTCGCCCGTGGACAATTCCAGTGGGCGGCTCTTCTCCTTGCCCAACAGCCCGACCTGATCGAGCGCGGCGCGCACGCGCTTGTCGATCTCGCGCTTCGGAACACCGGCGATGATCAGCGGCAACGCCACGTTGTCAGCCACGGGACGATCATGCAGCAGCTTGTGATCCTGAAAAACCACGCCGATATCGCGCCTGAAGTGCGGGATACCGCGCGGCTTGATGCCGGCGGTATTCTGCTTGTTGATGAACACCTGCCCACGAGTCGGGCGTTCGATGAGCGCAATCAATTTCAAAATGCTGCTCTTGCCCGCGCCGGAGTGGCCGGTCAAAAAGGCCAGCTCGCCGTCACCGATATTGAACGACACTCCAGCCAGAGCCTCGCGGCCATTGGTGTAGCGCTTGTACACTTGGTCGAAACGAATCATGCGGCGGCGCTGTCGGGACCGGACTTGAGCAGGGCCGACACGAAGTCGGCGGCATTGAACACTCCGAAATCCTCGCTTTGTTCGCCGACACCGATGAAACGGATCGGAATTTTCAATTTTTGCGCGATGGCGAGCACGACGCCGCCCTTGGCCGTGCCGTCTAGCTTGGTGACGACCAACCCGGTAACTGCCAAGCCCTTGTTGAATTCCTCCGCTTGCGCGACGGCATTCTGGCCAATGGTGCCGTCGAGTACCAACAACACTTCATGCGGCGCGCTCGGATCCAAACGGGCAAGTACGCGCTTGACCTTCTTGAGCTCGTCCATCAAGTGAGTCTGGGTGTGTAGGCGTCCCGCAGTGTCGGCGATCAACACATCGATGTGACGTGCGCGCGCCGCCTGCAGCGCGTCGAAAATGACGGCCGCGGGCTCG
>JANYIY010000202.1 GCA_025358615.1 Gammaproteobacteria bacterium
CTGGAGCGGTGCATGACCACGGGCACTTGAAGCTGCCACGCGAGCTGGCGAGTCGCCGAGAAATGATCCGCATGGGTGTGAGTATCGATGAGGTAGCGGACGCGCAGACCATCGCGTGCGGTCAACGCCTTGTAACGGTCAATTTGGCTCAATTCCGGGTCAATCAGCACCGCTGCGCACGTTTCCTCGCAGCCGAGCAGGTACGAGCGACAGCCGCCCTGCTCCGAGATAGCGTTCTTCGTTGATCTGTAATCGCCATGGTAATCCTCTGCAACACAGGTGCTGAGCCATAAAAGGCCCTTCGACCGAGGCCCGCCAGTGAATTGTGTCAGGTATGGGCTGCGATTAAGGCGTCTACTTCATCCGGATTCACTGGTTTAGTGAGATGATAATTAAAGCCTGCGTCCAACGCTCGGCGCTTGTCGTCTTCGTGACCCCACCCTGTCAGGGCAATGAGAATCATTTTCTCGCCCCACGATTGCCGGCGGATCGCTTGCGCCACGGCGTAGCCATTGAGTTTCGGCAGGCCAATGTCCAATAGCACGACGTCGGGACGCAAATCATTGGCGCAGATAAGGGCTTGCTCGCCGTCGTGAGCAAATTCAACCTCATGTGCGGAGAGCTCTAGCAATAGGCCTAAGGCGTGGGCGGCATCTTCATTGTCGTCCACGACCAAAATCTTGCGCGCACTCCTCACCGGCTCGGCGACGAGTACAGCGTCCCCGTGGGGCAGTTTCTCGCTGGACGCAGCTTGAGGCAAGAGTACGCGAAATTCGCTGCCGCGACCTAACCCCTCGCTGGAGGCGCTCACGCGACCGCCGTGCAACTCGACAATCCCCTTGACTAATGCCAGACCTATTCCGAGACCGCCCTCGGAGCGATCGAGTGCGCTTTTGACTTGCGAGAACATTTCGAATATTCGCGACAGCGACTCCGCCTCCAGACCCAGGCCCGAGTCCTTCACCGTGACCTCGATACCGTCGGCCGCCTGTAGCACCGTCACCTCGATGCGGCCCGACGTTTCCGAATACTTTGCCGCGTTCGTTAACAGATTGGAGAACACCTGCGAGAGACGCAATGGGTCACCGTCCACGTCGACGGGTGACTCCGGCATTGAGATCGACAGCGTATGATGACGCGACTCGATCAGCGGGCGGGCTACCTCCAGGCTGGTTTCGATGATGGAGGCAATGGAGGCCTTTTGCCTATGCAATACCAGGTGACCTCGGGTGATTCGTGACACATCCAGCAGGTCATCGAGCAAACTCGCCATGGTGCGAATTTGACGATCGATCACTTCGGTCGCCCAGTCCCGCGTTTTCGCATCGGCAAGCGGCGCGCGCAATACCTTGGCGGCGCTGCGCACCGGCGCCAGCGGATTGCGCAACTCGTGCGCCAGGATGGCGAGAAACTCGTCCTTGCGCCGATCCGCCTCGCGCAGGGCCTTTTCCGCATCCACCTGTTGGGAGATGTCCGTATTGGTACCGAACCATCCTGTGAGGCGGCCCGCCGTATCCCGCGACGGTACGATGCGCGTTAGAAACGGGCGGAAATCTCCGGCGGCACTCTTTAGCGGAAACACCATTTCAAAAGGCGCGCCGGCGGCAATCGACGCGCGCCAGCGAGTCAGCACGTCGGGCAGCACCGCGGGATCATGCACGGCTTGCCAACCCCACCCCTGCACTTGTTCAGGCGTAGTGCCGGTATACTCGTACCAACGACTGTTGTACCAAAAAATTGCCCCGGTCTCATCGGCCATCCAGCAAAGCATCGCAATGTTGTCTGCGAAGGTGTGGAAGCGCGTCTCGCTGGCGGCGAGCGCCTGGCTTGCGACCATTCGATCCGTGACGTCGGATCCGATCACGAAGATGCCTGTGACGGTGCCAGCCGCATCCTGTATGGGGTGGTACACAAAATCCACGTAGCGAGTCTCCACCGGCCCGGCGGCAGTCAATTGCATCTCGTACTTGGACGCGGTCGCGACATAAGGCTGGCCGCTGTGATAAACCCCATCCAGCAGGCGCACGTAGCCCTGTGCGGCGGCGTCAGGAAGGGCTTCGGCTACCGTACGCCCGAGGACATCCCGATTGCCGACCAAGTGGCGATAGCGCGGATTGGCCAGCTCGAAGCGGTGCTCCGGCCCGCGCACCACCGCCATGAAAGTCGGCGCCTGCTCAAACAAGTCGGCGAACCGCTCGCGCTCTTCACTGGCACGTCGAGCCGCCAAAACCTGCGCGGTGGTCTCCGAGCAGATGACCAGAACTCCGCCAATTCCCAATGGCGCGCTTTCATCGTCGATTGGCCCATAGCTATAGGTCCAGTAGACCTCTTCGATTACACCGTTTCGGGTGATCGGCACCAACGCGTTCTCGTGAGATACCGAGCCGCGACCGGACACTACGTGGTCGATTTCAGGGCCGATGATGGGCCAAATTTCCTCCCAGACTTCGAGGGCAGGCCGGCCCAACGAGCGGGGGTGCCGCTCAGAGCCGATCGATTGACGATAGGCGTCGTTATAGAAGCAAAGCAATGCGGGCCCCCACCAGATGTACATGGGATGGCCGGTATTCAGCAGAAGCCGAAGCGCCGTGCGCAAAGCTTGTGGCCACGTGTCGGGGGTGCCCAAAGGACTCCGGGCCCAGTCATGCGCACGCATGAGCGTCCCCATTTCACCGCCGCCGGCCAAAAATGAGACCTGGGATATCATTGCGTTCGTGACTGACGTCCTACTTCGGCTTTTTGAAGCGGAATAGGAACTGATCGGTGTGATTGCGGACCGACGGATCGAACACCTTCTTGCTGCGATCGTCGTCGGCATTCGCAAGAACGGAACTCTGTGCGTCGAGCTTGAAACCGGCCGCCAACACATCTGCCTTGACTCTCGCGGGATCAATCCGATGCAGTGTCTCTGTTGCGCTGATGCCGGAGCCCTGAGCGGCCGCGTGATCCAGCACCACGTAGACACCGCCCGGCTTCAAGGCGGCGAATACGGCCTTGTTGAACGCCGCCACATCCGCAGGGCCCATGAACTTGTCATAGAGGTCGTGGTAATTCTGCCGAATGAGCACGGCATCGAGTCCTGTCGGCAATGCCGTGGCAACAGGATCGGCGCTGACGACCACGTTGGGCGACTGCGCCGCCAATGAGTTCATCATGCCCAATACCTCGGGATGGATTTTGACGACTTCGGCGGTCTCGATGGCGTATACCTTTCCCGAAGCACCCACGGCCTGCGCCAGCGCAGCCGTCAGACGCCCGCCGACGATATCGGCCACCCGATCTCCTTTCTTCAATCCGATGAACGCGATGACCTCAGGTACTTTCCACGCCGGATCGACCTGAGGGGTGGCAGCTTGCGACATCGCCGGCGCGGCAATACCGACTGACACGGCCAGCATGAGCGCGAGTGCGAGATTTTTCATGTAGCAATCCTTTTGGTTAAGCCCAACCGCTATTTGACACAAATTACCGATGGGACGCCAGCGAAGCTCGATATGCCATAGCCGCCATTCGAATAGCATCCGACTGTGCCGGATAGGTGTGCAACACGTCAGCCAGCTTGAGCATGCCGATCTTGGCGCTCATGATGACCGCGAGCTCATTGATCATTTCGCTCGCCCGTGACGCCACAATGGCGCCTCCGATGATCTCGTCGGTTCCTTCGCGTACGTGAATCTTGACGAACCCGTCGTCGCGGCCATCCGTAATGGCGCGATCGACATCCTGCATCATGATGGTGAAGGTCTTTATCGGAATCGACCGGCGATTGGCCTCCCCTACTTGCATACCGATCTGCGCTATCTCCGGATCGCAAAAGGTGCACCACGGCACGATCATCTGGCTTACTCGATGCCCGGCGTTGGTGAAGGTATTGAACACGGCCATCCGCCCCGATGCCTGCGCCACGTTGGCAAACTTATTGGCCATGCACACGTCGCCGGCAGCGAAGACGTCGCTGCGCGATGTGCACAAATAATCGTCGACTGCCACATCACCGTCCACGGTGCACTGGAGGCCGGCTTCGGTCAGCCGCAAGTTGTCGGTGTTCGCGATTCGCCCGATACTCATGAGAATCTCATCGACTGCGATCGAGTATTGAACGCCGTTGGACACCGCGTCGATCCACTTGTCTGCACCCAGCCGTCGCACCGCCACCACCGAGGTGTTCAGCAGCGTATCAACCCCGGAACGTGCCAAGGAGCGTGCCAGAATCTCCGCCGCATCGCGCTCTTCACCGGGTAGAAATTTGGGCATGTCCTGCAGAATCGTGACCTTCGCACCGAGGTGGGCAAAAGCCTGCGCCATCTCGCAACCCAAGGGTCCCCCGCCGATAACGCCCAACCGTTTCGGCAGCGTTCTGACGTCGAAGAAGCTTGCGCTGGTGAGAACTCCAGCCTCCCGCAGGCCCGGAATGTTGGAAGACCGTGGGCGCGCGCCGCTAGCGATGAGGGCCTTGTTAAAGC